>NZ_JBFAYB010000006.1:0-187633 GCF_040681075.1 Streptomyces sp. NPDC051907
GGGGGCGGGGGGGCCAACCCGGCGGGGGGCTCAACCTGACGTCCTTAACGGCGGTGTCGGGGGGGCCCCACCCGCCCCCCGGCCGACTCGCCCCGCCTCTGCCCGCCCCAATCGCGGTCCACATTCCAAGACGGCTATCTCAGGATGCGAATCATCGGCGTACCGTTGCCGTATCCGCTTCCGCAGGAATGGAGTCCGGCCATGTCGCAGGAGACCGCCGTCTACACCCATGGGCACCACGAGTCGGTGCTGCGCTCGCACCGCTGGCGGACCGCCGCCAACTCGGCGGCGTACCTGGTCGGCGAACTCCGGCCCGGCATGGACGTGTTGGACGTCGGATGCGGCCCGGGCACCATCACCGCCGACTTCGCCGAGCTGGTCGCGCCGGGACGGGTGAGCGCCGTCGACTCGGCGGAGGGCGTACTGGAGCAGGCCGCCGCGGTGGCAGCCGAACGCGGCCTGGACAACGTCCGCTTCGCGGTCGCCGACGTCCACCGACTGGACTTCCCCGACGACTCCTTCGACGTCGTGCACGCGCATCAAGTACTGCAGCACGTCGGCGATCCGGTGCAGGCGCTGCGCGAGATGCGGCGGGTGTGCCGGCCGGGCGGGACCGTGGCCGCGCGCGACAGCGACTACGGCGCGTTCACCTGGTTCCCCGAGATCCCCGCGCTGGAGGGGTGGCTGGAGCTGTACCGCACGGTGGCCCGCGCCAACGGCGGCGAGCCGGACGCCGGACGCCGGCTGGTCTCCTGGGCGCGGGCCGCGGGCTTCGCCGACGTCACCGCCTCGGCCGCCGTCTGGTGCTTCGCCGCGCCCGAGGAGCGTGCGTGGTGGAGCAGCCTGTGGGCGGACCGTACGACCGCGTCGGTGTACGCGCGGCTCGCGGTCGACGGGGGCCACGCCACGGCGGAGCAGCTGTCCGCTATAGCCGGGGCGTGGCACGCCTGGGGCGCCGCGGACGACGCCTGCTTCATGGTTCCGCACGGCGAAGTGCTCTGCCGCGCGTGAGCGCCGGGACGCGAGGGGGTGGGCCGGGACCGGGCGCCCTCGCCCGCCCGGGCATCGCGGCGACGCGCCGCCGGACGGTCACGCCGGCCGGCTACGGCAGAGGCCGCCGCCACACCATGATGTGGCCGGTCGCCTGGAACGCCTCGTTGCCCGCGAGCCTGCCCGTCTTCGTCTCGACCACCGCGAACCCCTCGCTCTCATAGAGCGCGCGGGCCGCGTCGTTCCCGTCGAGCACCGTGCACTCCACGCACTCGCCGTCGTCCGCAGCGAGCGCGTGGCGCAGCAGAGCGCGCCCGACGCCGCGCCTATAGTGCGCCGGATCGACGTACAGCCAGGTCAGCTCGGAGTCCGCGAGCGCGGCGAACCCGGCCACCGCGCCGTCGTCCGCCTCGGCGACCCACACCGCGCCGTCGAAGAGGCCCTCCCCTGCATAGGTCTGCGCCAAGGTGAGGAACGCGTCCTCGCCGACTGAGGCGCGCAGCTCGTGCAGCCGGGCGGCGTCGTGGACGCGGGAGATCCCCGCCCAGTCGTCGTCGCGGTACGGCCGTACGGAGACGGAAGCAGAGGCGGACACGGCGGGGTGCGGGGCCGTATGCGGCTGGTCGGAGCGGTCGCTCATGCCCGGACCCTCGCATTCCGTCCAACCAGGGGCAACCGATTTTCGCCCCCTTCCACCACGCCCCCGGCGCCGCTGACTACGCTCACCCGTATGGAGATCATCGGAACCACCCTCCGCATCTGCGTCGACGACCTGGAAACGTCGGCCGCCTTCTACGAACGCCTCACCGGCGCCACAGCGTTGCGCTTCGAGCGCGGCGGTGTCTCGGTCGCCGCGATCGGCTGCTTCCTGCTGATGAGCGGCCCGGAGTCGGAGCTGGAGGTGTTGCGCAAGGTGTCGGCGACGATCGCCGTGAAGGACGTGGACGACGCGCACACCACGCTCGCCGAGCTGGGCGCCCGGATCGTCGTGGGCCCGGTGGCGACGCCGGTGGGGCGCAATCTGATCGCCGTCCACCCCGACGGCTCGGTCTTCGAGTACGTCGACCAGAAAGCCGCCGCCTGAGAACCGCCGCCTGAGCGTTAGGCAGCGGCCGGCGAACCGCGCGGGCAGTCGGCGGCCCGCGCGGTTCAGCTCTGCGGCCGCATCCGGTAGTCGTACGCGTCCGGCAGCGGATCGTCCGTGACTGTTGCCCACACCTCGCCCAGGATCTCCGCCCCCTCGCGCAGATCCGCCACCTCGAAGCCGGCGTCGAACACGGCTCGCGCCTCGGCCAGTCGGCCTTCGGCGACGAGCAGCCGCGCGTCGATCAGCCGGAAGCGGCCGCGCTGCTGAACGGCCGGGCGCAGCCGGTCCCAGACCGAGCGCGCCTCGGCGGTGCGGCCCACGGCGAGCAGGGCGTCGACGGCCTCGCGGCCGAGGGCCGCGGTCGCCGCCGTCCAGCTCTCGCCGTCGTCGCGGCGCTCCTGGCACAGGTCGTCGAAGGCCTCGGCGTACCGTTCGGCGGCCCGCACCGCGTGCCCGCCCTCCTGGTCGGCGACGGCCAGGCAGCGCAGCAGCGGCCAGCGGGAGGGCGCCAGTGCGAGGCCGCGCTCCCAACTGCGCACCGCCTGGGCGAGGTCGCCCGCGTGCCACTGGGCGACCCCCAGGTGGTACTCGGTCAGCGGCTCGGCGGGCGCGGTCTCCAGCATGTCGCGCCAGTGCTGGGCGACCAGCGAGGGCCCGGGCGGGGCGACCTTGCGGGGCTGCGGGAAGACGCCCGTCCTCAGCAACTCCTGCCAGGGCGCCTGCTCTTCGCCGAGGGTCGAGGGGTCGAAGGGCGTGCCGGGCAGCCTCTGGCCGGACCGCAGCGCTTCGAGGGCGCCCCATCCGGAGCCGACGGCCAGCGACTCGACCGGCTCCTCGTCGGCGTACGGCCGCCACGCCTCGTACGCGGCGTCCACGTCCGCCCGGGGCAGCGCCTGGGACAGCCGCGCCTCGACCTCGGCGCGCGCCGCGGCCCAGTCCCGGCCGTGGACCGCGGCGGGGTCGGCGGCGAGCGGCCCGTACGACTCCAGCCAGCTGAACTCCCCGCCGCCGTCCAGGCGTACGTGCTCCAGCTGGGTGCGGGCGAGCCCGGCCTGGATCTCCGCGTAGCCGGTCGTGCCCGGCTCGGTCAGCCAGCGCTGCCAGCGCCTGCCGCCCCGGCCCGAGCCCCACAGGAAGAGCTTGCGGCCGCGCAGGACGTCGGTCGACGTCTGCACCAGGCCGTGGCCGTCCGCGTCCAGGGAGGCGATCCACCGGCGGGCGCCGTCGGGTACCTCGTAGAAGTAGTCGGCGGGGTACTCGCTGCGCAGCGGGTACGTGCGGTCCGCGCCCTGGAACTCGGGCACGGGGACGCGGCGCAGGCTGCGCTCGTGGCCGACGGGGGCGCCTCCCGCGCCCGCAGAGCCGTGGACAAGCCAGGCCTCTTCGGCCGGCGCCAGCACACGGGTCGTCTCATGCTCCTTTACGGCGATGTTGGACCACCAGTAGACCGGGGCGGGCCGCTCGTGCGGATTGCGTATCCGTACGCCGACATGGAGGAAGTCGGAGTCGGCCGGCAGCCAGAGGTCGACCTGGAAGGGCAGGTCGCGCAGCCGCTCCCACTCCCAGAGCCTGACCATCGTGCCGCCGTCGGGCGCGGGGACGAGGGCGGCGTGCAGGGGTGCGCAGGAGAGCGTGGTGTGGCCGGTCGCGCCGATGTTCCACTCGATGCCGCCGGAGAACCACGCACCGTTGAGCGCGAAGTCGGCGGGCTGGAAGACCGGGTTGGAGTAGAGCAGTTCGCGGCCGGTCGGCTTGTGGTGCAGCGAGTGGACCCGGCCGCCGAGGCCCGGCAGGACGGTGGCCCGCAGCCGTTCGTTCTCGATCACGATCGCGTCGACGGCGGTCTCGGCGCGCTCGCGGCCATAGCCGTCGAGGACGCGCACCGGCAGGAGCGTGCGCAGCGGCTCGTACCCGATCTGCCGTGCCATCTCGCGCGGCAGATCGCGCTTCGCGCGCTCGTCGAGGGTGTGCGTCTCGTCCAGCGGGCGCAGGGCGGGCAGCGGGTTCTGCGGGCCGACGGGAGCGGCTGGCAGAGTCAGTACGGCGCGTCGCACGGTCGTCATGTCGACCATGGAACACGGAGGTTGCCCCACTGACCAGGGGCGCTGGTGGTCAGGCTTCTGTAAAGGCTGCGCCGCGGGGAGGGGGCGAGGGCCGCCTCGACGTTCCGCCTCGATATTCCCTGTGCGCTCTATAGCCGCCGCCGTAGTGTTTGGATCTTCGAATGCGTCAAGGAAGGCGGCTGGAGAGATGAGCACGCAGCATACGTACCGGGTGATCGTGCGCGGGACCTGGGACGGTCTGACGGAGGCGTCACGGGCCGCGCTGCTCGCCGATGTGGACGCGCACGGACTGGCGGGGATGCAGTTCACCGAGGAGGGCTCGCTCACCTATGACGCCGCGCTCAAGCATTTCTCGTACCGCTACGTCGTCGTCTCGGACGCGGCGGACGGCGAGGAGATGGCCGCGGCGATAGCCGAGGACCGGGCGGAGAGCGCGCTGAAGGCGCTGGGGCACGGCTACCGGGATCTGCGCTCGTCGGCGACGGACATGGACACGATGAAGATCAACCGCAAGGGCCGCCGCTGAGGATCGGCGGCTCTTCGCGCAGCACGTGAGCGGCCATGGGTGCGGGATAGCCGGGGCACGGCCGGGTCATGGCCGGGGCGCGGTCTCCCGGGGGCCAGGTCGGGGGCCGGGACCGGGGCCTCCTCGGCGGCCGCGTCCGTCGCGTCACCGCGTCGCCATGTCCGCGGTGATCGCCCAGCGTTCGTGGTCGCGCCAGGCGCCGTCGATGAAGAGCATGTCGGGCGAGAAGCCCTCGAGCCGGAAGCCGGCGCGGCGCACGAGCGCTATGGAAGCCGCGTTGCGCGGCTGGATGTTGGCCTCCAGTCGGTGCAGCCCGAGCGGTCCGAACGCCTGCCGCATCACCAGGCCGAGCCCCTCGCCCATCAGGCCCCGTCCGACGGCGTGCGCGAACGCGCCATAGGCGATCGCACCGCTCTGGAAGGCGCCCGCGACCATGTCGTTGACGGTGACGAAGCCGGCGATCCGGCCGGACGCCCGCTCGCAGACGAGGAAGCCGGCCTTGTTCGGCTCCTCGATGACCCGGGCCGCGTAGTCGGCGTACGTCTCGGCGGTCAGGGGCGGGAAGAGCCAGGGCCGGTGGTGGGCGATGCTCTCGGCCGCGAGCGCGGTGAACTCGTCGCCGTCGTCGAAGGCGAAGGGACGTATGCCGACCCGCGATCCCGCGGCGACGTACCCGGAGGATCCGATCCCAGACATCGCGCCAGCGATTTGCGGCGCGCTACCGGGTGCGCCTGCGGAAGAAGTAGCCCCCGCACACCGCGCCGATGAGGAACATCGCGAGCAGCGCCAGATACAGCGGCATGACGACTTCCGGGATCAGGATGCGGATCGTCACCTTGTCGGTGTTCTGGAAGATGAAGACGAGCGACAGCGCGACGACCACGAGGACGGCCGTCCTGCCAGGCGTAAGCCACTCCCTGAAGCGCCCCTTCCGGCGACCGCTCCTCGTCGTGCTCGACGCGTCCTTGTGGCTCATACGCCAAGGATGACCGGATCCGCCCCGCCGCGTCCGATGGAACGGTCCGTCCGGGTGAGAGACCAGCCCCGCCGTGGCGCCCTCAGCCCCGTGGGGGTCCCCCCGGACGAAGTCTGGGGGAGATTGAGGCGCGGGGCCCGGGGCAGCGCCCCGCAAGCAACCCGCACCCCAGCGCCCCGCAAGCAACCCGCACCCCCGCGCCCCGTAAGCAACCCGCACCCCCGCGCCCCACCCCCCCCTCAGTGGTGCGCCAGCACCAGCTTCCGCTCCTCGCCGTCCGCCCCGACCCCCTGCCCGTCCCCGTCCTCGTCCGGCCGCTGAATCAGCAGCGAGGCCACGACGCCGATCGCCAGCAGCGCGAGCGCCGCGTACATGGCGTGCTGATAGCCCGCCTCCGTCGGCCCCTTCGCGTCGCTGCCCGCCGTGATCATCGCGGAGGCCAGGGCGATGCCCAGCGAGGCCCCGATCCCGAAGCACGCGCCGTTGAGGCCGGAGAGCGAGCCGGGCTTGTCCTTGGGCGCGGTGGTGACGGCGAGACCGTTGAGACCGGTGAGCATGAAACCGCCGTACGTGACGCCGAGCGCGGCGAGCGAGGCCACCAGGATCCACTCGTTGTGCAGGAAGAACGTGGCGAAGACGAAGATCGCGAAGTTGGCGATCGCGCCGGTGACCACGACCGTGCGCCAGCCGATCTTCGGGCCGAGCCGTCCGGTCAGCGGCGCGGAGACCACGCCGATGAGCTGGATCGGGGTGAGGAAGAGGAACGCGGCGGCGACCGCGGAGAGGCCGAGGCCGACCCGGGCGTCCTGGGAGAACAGCGGGATGGTCAGCGCGATCGCGCCGAACGCGCCGCCCAGGGTGCAGACCGTCGTGATCAGCAGCGGCCAGGCACGACGGGAGGCGAGCACCTCGATGTCGATGACCGGGTTGGCGGCGCTCTTCTGCGAGACGACGAACAGTACGAGGGCCGCGACGCCGCCGAGCAGGAAGCCGATGGTGAGCGCGGAGGTCCAGCCCCAGCTCGCGCCCTGGGCGAGGCCGACGAGCACTCCGGTGAGGCCGATCGACAGGGCGGCGATGCCGCGCGAGTCGAAGCGGGCGTCGGGGGAGGTGGTCGGCGGGACGTCGGGGACGTACTTCCGCACGCCGATCAGGCCGGCGACGGCGATCAGCGTGGAGCAGACGAAGATGCCGCGGAACCCGATCGTGTCGGCGATCTGGCCGCCGGCGATCGCGTCGACTCCGGCGAGGCCGCCGTTGACGGCGGTGACGATGCCGGCCGCCTTGCCGAAGCCGGCCGGGGTCAGCAGCTGGTTCAAGGTGAGGAAGGCGAGCGTGAACATCGCCGCGGACATGCCCTGGAGGATGCGGCCCGCGATGAAGACCTCGATGTTCGGCGCGAAGACGCAGAGCAGGTTGCCCGCGATCAGGACGAAGGCGCAGAGCACCATCATCGGCTTGCGGCCGCGCTGGTCGCTGAGGCGGGCGAGGGTGACCTGGCCGATGGCCGCCATCAGGAAGAACAGCGTCTGGGAGAGGCCGGCGGCCGCGGTGGTGGTGCCGAGGCGCTCGATGACGTCGGGCAGTGCGGGGCTGAGCATGGTGGCGTTGATCTGGTAGCCGAGGACGGCCAGCACCATGGCCAGCAGCATGCCGCCGCGGCCCGCAAGGTCGGATTCGGCTCCGGAACGCGTCCGGCCGAGCGTGGGTGACATGTCGGCCCCTTTGCCTTGGATGTCATGTGCCGTGGAGGTCATGCCTCGATATGAACAGCGCAAAAACACCTGCCGGACTGACCTTGTCTGACAAGTTGCGCCCAGACAGAGTGGAATCTACGGGCGTAGAACGTCAAGCGCTGCCTGCTGTGAATTCCGTGCGGGTACCGTCCCGGCCGTCTGCGGCGCGGCCGTCTTCCGCCTCTCATCTGCGGTCATCGGCCGAAATCGCCGCTCATCCGAGATGCGACGAGCGTTGCCCCGCCATGCCGGGCTCGCATAACTTGCTGACAAGTCGGGTCGACATGCGAGCGACAAGTAAGCCTAGGAGCGGCAGTGGCAGTCAGCGGACAGCAGCGCAGGCCGGTCGTCGTTCTGTACGAGCGGATCGCGGACGCCATCCACGAGGGCGTCTATCCGCCCGGCTCGACCCTGCCGTCGGAGCCCCGGCTCGCGACTGAGCTGGGCGTCAGCAGGCCCGCGCTCCGCGAGGCGCTGCTGCTGCTCCAGGAGGACGGACTGCTGTCCGTGCGCCGCGGGGTCGGCCGGACCGTCAACGACCGCCCGCCGCGCCGCGGCTACGAGCACATCCAGCCGCTCGAGGAACTCCTGTCCACCGGCTCCGCGCTGCGGGTGCGCCCGCTGCTGCGCGCGGTCGAGGAGCCCACCGACTTCACCACCCAGCACCTGCTCGCTCCGGCCAGGGCGGAGCTGCTGTTCTGGGAGTCGCTGCTGGCCGGCGAGGGCACGGCGGCGGCGCTCAGCCAGGAGTGGGCGGCGGCGGAGGAGGTACTGGACCGGGCTCACCCCGCCTTCGCCGAGGCGCTGCGGGCCGCCCCCGCCCCCACGTCGTCGATGCTCGCCGTGCTGACGGCGGCCTCGCGCGGGGTGCCGCTCACCGGGCACAGCGGAGTGACCGCGACCCTGCTCGGGCAGCGCAGGGGCGAGCAGCTGGGCCGGCCCGCCGACACGCCTGCCGTGCTGGTCACCCAGGTCGTACGGGTCGGTCAGACGCCGATCCTGGCGGCGAAGCACATGCTGCCGACGGGCTCGCCGGCCATGCCCGTGCTCCAGTCGAACTGACCGCCGTACTCCAGTCGGACCGACCGGGGCGGGCCGGCGAGGGCCGGACGAGACAGGCGTCACCACGCGCGACACGCCCGGGCGCCGTACACTCCCGGGATGCACTTGTCTGACATCCTCCGCGCACCCAAGGCGGTCCTCCACGACCACCTGGACGGCGGCCTGCGCCCCGCCACCATCATCGAGCTGGCCCGCGAGTGCGGCTACGGCGAACTGCCGACCGAGGACCCGGCCGCGCTCGCCGTCTGGTTCCGCGAGGCGGCGGACTCCGGATCGCTGGAGCGGTACCTGGAGACCTTCGCCCACACCTGCGCGGTGATGCAGACGCGTGAGGCGCTGGAGCGCATAGCGGCGGAGTGCGCCGAGGACCTGGCGGCGGACGGCGTCGTCTACGCCGAGGTCCGGTACGCCCCCGAGCAGCATCTGGAGCGCGGGCTGACCCTCGACGAGGTCGTCGACGCGGTCAACGCCGGCTTCCGCGAGGGCGAGCGGCGCACCGACGGCAAGATCACGGTCCGCGCGCTGCTCACGGGCATGCGGCACACCGCGCGCTCCCTGGAGATCGCGGAGCTGACGGTCGCCCACCGCGACCGCGGCGTCGCCGGCTTCGACATCGCGGGCGGCGAGATCGGCAACCCGCCGGCCCGCCATCTGCCGGCCTTCCAGCATCTGAAGCGGCACAACTGCCACTTCACCATCCACGCGGGCGAGGCCGTCGGCGCGGAGTCGATCCACGAGGCCGTGCAGGTCTGCGGCGCCGAGCGCGTGGGCCACGGCGTGCGGATCACCGACGACATCACGGTCCACGACGACGGCACGGCGACCCTGGGTCATCTGGCCTCGTACATACGGGACAACCGCATCGCCCTGGAGGTCTGCCCGACCTCCAACCTCCAGACGGGCGCGGCGAAGGACTACGCGACGCACCCGATCGACCTGCTGCGCGGCCTGGGCTTCCGGGTCACGCTCAACACGGACAACCGACTGGTCTCCGGCACGACCATGAGCCAGGAGTTCCAGCACATGGCGGACGCCTTCGGCTACGGCCCCGAGGACTTCGAGGATCTCACGGTCGCGGCGGTGGAGTCGGCGTTCCTGCCGCTGCCGGAGCGTCAGCGGCTGATCGCCGAGGTGATCCGGCCGGGGTACGCGGCGCTCGGCCGCTGACGCCCTGCGTCTGATCCCCGGCGGGGGTGGCGGACAGCCCAGCCCACGGCACGGGCCCGTGGCCACGCGCCACGGTCCGACGCCGAGGCCAGCCCGGCTCGACGGCTCGGCCCAACGGCCCTGCTGCGCAGCCCAGTTCACCGCTCGGCTCAACAGCCCAACCGCACAGCCCAGCCACGCGGCCCAACCGCATGACCCGGCTCACCGGCGGCTGATCCTCCTCGCGAGGGTCAGCCGCCGGCCCGCGTCTGACGCCGCCCCCCACGCCGTCGCGCCGCTGCCACCGCCCCTCGCCGCACTCGCCGCGCCCCGCGCCCCCTCAGAGCAACGCGGGCTCGTCAAGCGTCAGCGTGCCGGTCTCCGCGTCCAGCACCGCCGGCACTCCGAGCGGCATCGTCAGCGCCGTCGGGCCGTGCCCGAATCCCAGCTCCTCCACCACGGGCGCCCCCAGCCCGCCCAGCCGGTCCAGCAGCACCGCCCGGACGTCGTCGTACGGACCGCACTGCGCCCACGACCCGAGCGCCACCCCCGCCACGCCCTCCAGCCACCCGGAGCGCAGCAACTGGGTCAGGACCCGGTCGAGGCGGTAGTCCTCCTCCCCCACGTCCTCGATGAGCAGCAGGCCGCCGCGCGCGGACGGCCGGGCGTGCTCCGTGCCCAGCTCCGCGGCGAGCAGGCTGACGCAGCCGCCGAGCGTGACGCCGCGCGCCCGCCCCGGGACCATCGTGCGGGCCGTCTCCAGCCCCAGCGTCCGCACCGACTCCGGCTCGAAGAGCGTCGCCCGCAGCGACTCCTGGGTCCGCTCGTCCTTGAGGAACGTCAGCGCGCCGACCATCGGCCCGTGCAGCGTGACCAGCCCCACGCGCCGGGCGAACATCTCATGGAGCGCCGTGATGTCGCTGTAGCCGACGAACACCTTGGGCCCCGCCGCGCGGATCGCGGACCAGTCGACCAGGTCCGTCATCCGCTGTGCGCCATAGCCGCCCCGGGCGCAGATCACCGCGGAGACGGAGGGGTCGCACCATGCCTCGGTCAGCTCCCGGGCGCGTGCCTCGTCGGTCGCGGCCAGATACGGCAGCCGCGGATGCCGCTCCCGGACGTGCGGCATCACCACCGGGTCCAGTCCCCAGCCGCGCAGGACGGCCAGTCCCTCTTCGAGCCGTTCCTCGGGCGCCGGGCCGCTGGGCGCGACGACGGCGACCCTGTCCCCCGGCCGCAGCCGAGGCGGCCGGGCCAGGGGCGGGACGGTGGCCGAGGACGTCACTTCTTGAGCTCCAGCAGCGGAACGTCGTGCCGGGCGATGCCGAAGGTCTGTGCGTACAGGGACAGTTCGGCCTCCAGCGCGCGGACCATGGTGTCGGCTCTGCGGAAGCCGTGGCCCTCGCCCTCGAAGGCGATGTACGCGTGCGGGATGCCGTGCCCCGCCGTCTGGGCCAGGAACCGCTCGCACTGCACGGGTGGGCAGATCACGTCGTCGAGCCCCTGGAGCAGCAGGAACGGCGTGTCGATCTGGTCGACGTGGTGGAGGGGCGAGCGCTCGCGGTAGCGCCCTGGGACGTCCGCGATCGGGCCGATGAGCGACTCCAGGTACTGCGACTCGAAGTCGTGGGTCTCGTCCGCGGCCCAGCCCAGCAGGTCGAGGACGGGGTAGATGATCGTCCCGCAGGCGTAGACGTCGGTGGTGGTCAAAGACGCCGCCGCCGTCCAGCCTCCCGCGCTGCCGCCTCGGATGGCGAGGCGCGCCGGGTCCGCCGTGCCCTCGGCGGCCAGGGCCTCGGCGACGGCCGCGCAGTCCTCTACGTCGACGACGCCCCACTGCTCGCGGAGTCTGTCGCGGTACTCACGGCCGTAGCCGGTGGAGCCGCCGTAGTTGACCTCGGCGACGCCGATGCCGCGCGAGGTGAAGTAGGCGATCTCCAGGTCGAGTACGAGAGGGGCGCGGCCGGTGGGACCGCCGTGGGCCCACACCACGAACGGCGGCAGCTCGTCGTCGGGCGCGATCCGGTCGGGGTTGTGGGGCGGGTAGATATGGGCGTGGATCTCGCGGTTGTCGGGGCCGGTGAAGGTGCGGATCTGCGGCTCCGGGTAGTACGCGGGGTCCACCGGGTCGTCGTGCGGCGAGCCGATCACCCGGGTCCGCCCGGTGCATGTGTCGAGCTCGACGACCTCGGCCGCGCTGCGCGGGCTGGCGGCGACGCCGATCACCCGGTCGCCGAGCACTGCCAGGGTGGAGGCCCACTCGGTCCACGGCCCCGCCGCGTCCACGAGCTCGCCGGTCTCCGGGTCGAGTATGCCCAGCGCGGTGGCGCCCTTGCCGTGGATCACGGCGATCAGACCGTTCTCCAGGGGGTGGAACCACCGCAGGCCGATCTTCCACAGCGGCCCGCCGAACTCCTCCCCGCGGCCGGGGCACAGACTGGTGCTGGGCACGGCTCCGGGCGCGAGAGCGTCCAGCCGGACGCGCTGCAGCTCCCACCAGTTGCCGAGGTCGGAGAGGAAGAGCAGCGAGCCGTCGGGGGCCCAGTCGACCTGCGCGACGGACTCGTCCGTGTCGCCGACGACGGGCCGGACCGCGCCGAACGGCCCGTCCGCCGTCACCTCGCCGAGCATGACCACCGTGCCGTCCCAGGGCATCTGCGGGTGGTCCCAGGCGATCCAGGCGGCGTGGCGCCCGTCCGGCGAGAGGCGCGGCCCGGTGACGAAGCGGTGCCGGTCGTCGCAGAGCTCCCGCACGGCCGAGCGGTCCTCGGCTGCCGAGCCGTCCAGCGGCACGGCGGCGATCACCCGGCGCACATCGGTCGGGGCCGGTCCGGTGAACTCCTCGAGCACGCACCACACTTCGCCGCCGCCGCGGGGATCTGCCCCGTCGCGGTCCAGACGGATCTGCGGGTCGACCCAGCGCAGCCCGCCGCCGACGGCCGAGACCGGAGTGAGCGGCCGGGGCGCGGTCTCGGGAGCGTCCGGCTCGTAGGCGTAGAGCCGCTGGTCGGGGAAGTGGACGAAGACGATCAGCGGGGCGCCGTCCGCGCGCACCGCGCCGGCCCAGGGCTGTCCGCCGTACTCGATGACTCTGCTGCGCACGTTCCACGGCGGCGGGAGGACGGACTCCTCGCCTCCGTCGACCCGTCTGCGCACCAGCGCCCGCCGGCCGCCCTCGGTGGGGCGTGGCTCGGTCCACCACACTTCGTCGCCGACGACGCCGACGGAATCAGGGTGTCCGTCGTGCGAGGCGGCGAGGGTCGCGTCGATCGGCGACGGCCATGTTCCGTAGGCCCCCGTGGGTACCATGCGTGACTCCCCCCTATGCGGACTGCAGATAACAGTCGAGAACCCTGACGCCGAAGTGCAGCGCCTCGATGGGGACGCGCTCGTCGACCCCGTGGAACAGCGCCGCGTAGTCGAAGCCGACGGGCAGCTTCAGCGGCGAGAAGCCGTAGCCGGTGATGCCGAGACGGGAGAACTGCTTGGCGTCGGTGCCGCCCGCCATGCAGTACGGCACGACCCGCCCCGCCGGGTCGAAGCGCTCCACCGCGGCCCGCATCTTGGCGAACGTCGGCGAGTCGACGGGCGCTTGGAGGGGCACCTCCCGGTGGTGGAACTCCCACTCGACGTCCGGCCCCGTCAACTGGTCCATGGTCTGGCGGAACTCGTCCTCCCCGCCGGGCACCATCCGCCCGTCGACATAGGCGACGGCGTGCCCCGGGATCACGTTGACCTTGTAACCGGCCTCGAGCATGGTCGGGTTGGAGCTGTTGCGCACCGTCGGCTCGACCAGGGCGGCGGCCGGGCCGAGCTTGGCCAGCAGCGTGTCGACGTCGACGTCATGGGCGTCGAGGTCCACGTCGATGCCGTGCAGCGCGGCGAGCTCCGTCAGCGCGGCGCGGACCGTCGGGGTGAGCCGCACCGGCCACTGGTGCTCGCCGATCCGGGAGACGGCGGCGGACAGCCGGCTCACCGCGTTGGCCCGGTTGACCTTGGAGCCGTGGCCCGCTCGCCCGTGCGCGGTGAGCTTGAGCCAGCCGGTGCCGCGCTCGCCCGCGCCGATCGGGTAGAGCGCCATCCGGGGCCCGGCGTGGAAGGTGAAGGCGCCGGACTCGCTGATCCCCTCCGTGCACCCCTCGAAGAGCTCGGCGTGCTGGTCGACGAGGAAGCCGGAGCCGTCGACCGCGCTGTCCTCCTCGTCGGCGGTGTACGCGATCACGATGTCGCGCCGCGGCCTGACGCCGGCCCGCGCCCAGGCGCGTACGAGCGCGAGGACCATCGCGTCCATGTTCTTCATGTCGACCGCGCCCCGGCCCCACACCACCCCGTCGCGGATCTCTCCGGAGAAGGGGTGCACGGACCAGTCGTCGGGCTCGGCGGGCACCACGTCCAGATGGCCGTGCACGAGCAGGGCCTCGGCCCCGGGGTCCGAACCCTCGATCCTGGCGACCACGTTGGTGCGCCCGGGGGTGCGCTCCAGCAGGACCGGCTCGAGTCCGGCCTCGGCCAGCCGCTCGGCGACGTACTCGGCGGCGGGCCTCTCCTGGCAGTCGCCGCCGCCTCGGTTGGTCGTGTCGATGCGGATGAGCTCGGAGGTGAAGGTCACCGCCTCGTCGAGCGCCTTGTCGTCGATGGGAGTCGTCACGTCAGCCATACTGCTCCTCCACCGCCGCAGACACGATCGTCGTGACCGCTTTAAAGGTACGAATGCACTCATACATCGTCTCGCTGGTGTACGCGATGCGCCGTTCACCGGTGAGGGAGACTCCTGGGACGACGGTGGGGGCTGCGGCGAGATGCTCCGCGTCGAACTCCAGCACCATGCTGAACGGCCCGCCTCTCACGGGCTCGTGACGCACGGCCAGCGCCGCCGCCTCCTTCGCCGCGGCGCGGATCTCGGAGGCGGTGCGGGCCGGGGTCCGGCATACGGCGGCATAGCGCGAGACGTAGTCCTTCACCGCGACCTTGCGCGCCTCAGGCGCATACCCCAGGGCGTCTTCGCAGGTCAGGTCGTCGCCGGTGATCAGGATCACCGGGACGCCGTACTCCGCGACCACATGGGCGTTGAGCAGGCCCTCGCTCGCCCGCTCGCCGTTCAGCCAGACACCGGTGATCGAGTTGGGGAGGTAGGTGTGCGCGAGGACGCCCTCGGTGCCCGCGCCCGTGTGGTAGCCGACGAAGGCGATGCCGTCCACATCGCTCTCCTGCACGCCCTCCACCATGGAGAGCGTCTTGTGCTTGCCAGTGAGCAGCTGGGCCCGCTCGTCCAGACGCTCCAGCAGCAGATTGCGCATGGACCAGTGCGCTTCGTTGATGAGGACCTCGTCGGCGCCGCCGTCGAAGAAGCCGAGCACCGCCGCGTCCACGTCGGAGGTGAACATCGGACGGCACCGCTCCCACTGGGGCGTGCCGGGCAGCACGTCGGCAGGCCAGGTCACTCCCGTGGCGCCTTCCATGTCGGCGCTGATGAGGATCTTCATGCCTGGAAACCGTACGCGCAGCCCGGCGGGCCTGCCAGCCCTGTGGACGACGGCCCGCGAGCCGGACCTCTTACATCACCCGTTCCGGCCTATGACCAGCCACTTCGATGGCAGTTCGAGGCGGGAGCCGTCCCCCGTGTACTCGGTGGTCGTCAGCGGCAGCTCGCCGCCGGCGAGGACGGCGAGCCCTGCCGTACGGAAGAATCCCGCCACGTCCGCGTCCGCCACCGCCCCGGGCACGATGCCGTGCCGGAACACCGGCTGGAGCTTGGGCGGCGGGCCCGACGGCGCGCTCGCGAGCCCCGCCAGCTGCTGCCCGGCCGCCTCCGCGAGCTCCACCACGAACGCCCTCCCCCGCTCCCCCACCAGCAGGGCGATCGAGTCGGCCAGCGCCTGCCGGTCCTGCTCGTCGCACTGGTGGAGCACTCCGCGCATATAGACGTTGGCGTCGCCGAGCTCGGCGTGCAGCCGCCCCATCGCCTCGCCGTCCACCGCGTCGATCTCCCGGAACGTCGCCTCGCCCCGCGTGGCCTTGCGGCGGGCGAGCTCGATCGCGGCGGCCGACAGGTCGACTCCGAGCACATGCGGGAAGCGGTCGGCGATGAAGAGGGTCTGTGTGCCGTTGCCGCAGCCCACGTCCACCAGCGGCAGGGCGGGATCGTTCACCAGGGGTTCGTAGAAGGCGAGATGGACTCCCGCGGTGAGGGCGGGCTCCGCGTCCCAGAAGACCTCCCCGGGCTCGTCGGAGGCCTCGCTCCAGAAGCCTTCCCAGGCTCTTCTGTACCGACTCGTCACGCTCATGACCCAACTCCCCAAGAAGTGACAGACCGTCAAGATCGGTCTATCGCTCTTGAGTTGTACCGACAAGGACTCGACGCAATCCTTCACCTGCCGTTCGAGCCGGCGCGCGTTCGAGCCAGGGCGCGTCCGGGCGCAACGACCAGCCCGGCCCTCGACGGCGGCCTTCGACGGACACGCCGGAGCCGTCGCTACGGCAGCGGCAGTTCGAACCAGACCGTCTTGCCCTCGGACGTCCGGCTGGTGCCCCACTCCCGCGCCAGGCTGCTGACCACCCGCAGCCCCCGGCCGAGCTCGTCCCCGGGGCGCGCCTCCAGAAGCGTGGGCAGGGTGTGGTCCTCGTCCGCCACCTCGCACAGCAGCGATCCCGCCCGTACCAGCCGCAGCTCGGCCCGGCGGCCATGGGCATGCCGTACGGCGTTGGTGACCACTTCGCTGACGAGCAGCTCCAGGGTGGCGGACAGCTCGGCCAGCCCCCAGGAGCGCAGCTGTCCGCGGACCAGCCGCCGCGCTCTCGCCGCCTCCCTCGGCTCCAGCGACAGCTCCCAGGCGGCCACCGACTCGGCGTCGATCCCGTTGAGCCGGGCCATCAGCAGGGCGACGTCGTCCTTGCGTCCGCCGCGGGTGTTGAGCGCACGGATGATCGTGTCGCAGGCGTCGTCCATAGAGGCCGCGGGATGCGCGGCGGACTCGCAGAGCGTCGCGAGGCCCACGCCGATGTCCTCGCCGCGCACCTCCACGAGCCCGTCCGTGCACATCACGAGGCGGTCGCCGGGGAAGACCGGCACCTTGACGCTCTCGAAGGGCACTCCGCCGACGCCGATCGGCGCTCCGGTGGGCAGGTCCAGCAGTTCGCTGCGTCCGTCGGCGGCACGGACGATCACCGGAGGCACATGGCCGGCGTTCGCCATGCGCAGCTCATTGCGGATCGGGTCGTAGACGGCGTACAGACAGGTCGCGAGGTAGTGCTCGCCCAGACGCTGGGCGAGGTCGTCGAGATTGCGCAGCAGCTGCTCGGGCGGCAGGTCCAGGGCGGCCATAGTCTGCACGGCCGTGCGCAGCTGGCCCATCATCGCCGCGGAGTTGAGGCCGTGCCCCATCACGTCGCCGACCACGAGCGCGATGCGCGAGCCGGGGAGTTTGACGGAGTCGAACCAGTCGCCGCCGACGCGTCCGAGCAGGGTTCCCGGCAGATAGCGGGTGGCGGTGTCGCAGCCGGCCATGCGCGGGGTGACCTGAGGGAGCATCGAGTCCTGGAGGGTCTCGGCGACGTTCTCCTGGTAGGTGTACATCCGGGCGTTGTCGAGCACCAGGCCGGCGCGGGCGGCCAGCTCCGCTCCGGTGACCCGGTCCATGTCGTTGAACAGGGCCCGCTCGGCGTGGCGCAGCAGGATCATGAAGCCGAGCACCACGTTGCGCGCCTTCAGCGGCACGACCAGCATGGAGCGGCCGCTGATGAGCGGGCGGATGTCGCGCTTGTCGAACTGCGAGGCGATGGCCGTGCCCATCTGCTCGCTGATGCGCGGCACGAGCACCGGGTCGCCGGTGGTCATGCACTGGAAGAACGGGGTGTGCACGGGGAACGGCATGGACTCGCCGACCGGCACCACGTCGTCCCAGCGGCCGGGCTCGTCGACGTGCTCGACGGCGACGCGGTGCCACAGGGTGGTGGCGTCGGGCGGACCGTCCGGGAAGCCCTCGCCGGCGATGACCTGCTCGCGCAGATAGGTGCCGGCGACGTCGGTGAAGCGCGGCACGACGGCCGCGCTGACCTCCTGGATCGTCCGGGCGAGGTCGAGGGAGGAGCCGATGCGTCCGCTGACCTCGTTGAGGAACTCCAGCCGCTCGCGCACCGCCGCGTACTCGAGGTCCTGCTCCAGATCGGCCTCGTCGACACTCTCGCCGGCGGCGGCCGCGGCCTGTGCGGCCCGTTGCCGCGCCAGCCGCTCCGCGCGCCGGGGCACGCCCCAGTCGGGGGTGACGGGCACCCGGTCGTGGTGGCTGAACTCGAGCACCGGATAGCCGAGTTCGAGGACCTGGGAGACGATTCGCGTCGACTCGTGGACGCTCATGCTCGGCAGGATCTCGGGGAGCCGGCGCGCCAGCTCGTCGAAGCCCGGGAACTCCGTGTGCAGGGCGAATCCAGGCGCTATGCGCTGGACGCTCTCGTCCTCGGATCCGAACTGCCCGGCGTCCGCGGCCAGTACGAGCAGCCGCTCGCGGCCGGGGCCGACCATGGGGTAGGCCCACCAGAGCACGTCGACGCGCTCGCGACCCGCCTCGGACAGACGGGCCCGGCCCGCCGCGGGGTAGGAGGTCAGACCGTTGAGCGAGGCGTCGAGTCCGGGTCCGAGGCCGCCATAGCCGTCGTACGCCTCGTACTCGCCCTCCTCGGCGAGCGCGCCGGAGACGGGGAGCAGCTCGACGGCGGGCTGGCCCACCGCCTCGTCCCTGGTGGGGCCGAACAGCCGTCGCGCCCCGGTCGACCAGTGCGAGACCAGGCCGTCGCCGTCCACGACGACCACGGCGAGCGGAATTCGGCCGGCCACGGGGTACTGCTGTGGCCGTGTCGGCGGAACGCCACTGTCCATGAGTGGGGGGCTCCTTCCCCGCCGCTGAATATGCGGCCTTGGCACCACGGTACGACTCTGCGCGGGCCGTGCGGGGAGCAACGGCGGAATAGGTCGTGCGCCCGCGCGAAACTGACGAATAGTCAGTCCTCGTGCCCCAGCAGAAGATCGCGTTCGCTCCGGCCCCCGCCCGCGACCTGCAGGACTGTCGCCACCGGCGGATAGCCGGCCGCGATCACCGTGTACTCCCCCGAGGAGAGGTCGACGAATCGGAAGGCGCCGTCGGGGCCCGTGGTGAGCGTGTCCACCACATTGCCGGCCGCGTCGAGGAGTGTCACGCGCGCGTCCTCGACCGGGCGCCCCGCGCCGGCCCTCACCGTGCCGCGCAGCATCGCGCCGCCTGCCAGTTCGATGTCCTGGCGGGTCTCGCGGGACGCCTGCACGGTGACGGGGAGCGCGGCGGGGCGGAAGGCGGGGGCGCTCGCGGCGAGTGTGTACTCCCCCGCCACCAGGTCGGTGAGCACATAGCCGCCTTCGCGCCCGCTGCGGGCGGTGGCGACGACGTCGCCGCGCACGTCGGTGAGGGTGACCGCCGCGTCGCGTACGGGCGAGCCGTCGGCGGTGACCACGGCGCCGGCGAGCCGGCCCGCGCCGCCGAGCACCACGTCGAGGTCGACGGGCCACTCGCCGACGGTGACCGTGACGGCCTGCGGCTGGTGCCCGGCGGCCGCCGCGATCATGACGTACGCGCCGGGGCTGGGCACGCTCAGCGCGTACCGCCCGTCCTGTCCGCTCGCGCCGCGTCCGACCTGCTGCCCGTGTACGTCGATGAGGGTCAGGGCGGCCCGCGGGACGGTGCTGCCGTCGGAGTGCTGGACCGAGCCGCAGACGGGGACGCCGCCGATGTGCGACATGTGGGTCGGCTGGGAGGCGCCCCGCATGCTCGGCGCGGGAGGGGGCGACGGCGCGGGGATGCGGGGTGCGGCGGGCTCGGCTGCGGGGGCGTTCTGGGACACCAGCGGATTCTCCTTGAGGAAGAAGGCGACGAGGAGGCCGAGCGCGAGCACCGGCACGAGACAGAGGAAGATCCGCGGCATCGCGTCCGCGTACGCCTGGACGTGGCCGTCGCGCAGCGCGGGCGGCAGCGTGTGCACGGTGAGCGGCGTGAGGGTTCCCGGGCCGGGCAGGTCCGCGCCGGCCGGGAGGCGGTCGGCGAGCGCGCTGCCGAGCCGGTCGGCGAGGACCGTGCCGAAGACGGCGGCGCCGACGCCGGCGCCGAGCAGGCGGACGCAGGCGTCCGCGCCGGCGGCGACGCCGAGGTCGGCGGCGGGGGCGGCAATCCGCACGGCGGTGGTCAGCACGGGCAGGAGCAGCCCGATGCCGACGCCGAGCACGGCCTGGCCGATGCTGTGCTCCAGCCGGGGCGTGTCGGCGTCCAGCCGGGAGAGCAGCACCATGCCCGCCGCGCAGAGGGCGCAGCCGAGGATGGGATAGACCGTGTAGCGGCCGGTGCGGCTGATCAGGCAGCCGCAGAGGACGGAGGCGACGGCGATCGAGCCCGTCAGCGGGAGCGTCAGCAGCCCGGTCTCCGCGGCGTCGGCGCCGGCGGCCGTCTGCAGGAAGGCCGGCAGCGGGGCGGCCGCGGCGAAGAGGGCGACGCCGGTCACGACGCCGAGGAGAGCGGTGACGGTGAAGTTCCGGTCGCGCAGCAGCCGCAGCGGGACGATCGGTTGGGGGGCGAGGCTCTCGACGACCAGGAAGAGCAGGAGGGTTCCGGCCGCGCCGGCGGCCAGCCCCAGGACGACGCGCGAGTTCCAGGCGTGCTCTGTGCCGCCCCAACTGGTCAGCAGCACCAGGCAGGCAGAGGCCGCGGCGAGCAGGAGCGCGCCCAGGACGTCGATCCTGGCGCGGGCGGCGGGCCTGGGCAGCTTCAGCGCCGCGCCGACCACGACCAGGGCCAACAGGCCGAGGGCCGCGGCGAGGTGGAAGCACCAGCGCCAGGAGGCGCGGTCGGCGAGGAGTGCGCCGAGCTGCGGTCCGGCGACGCAGGCGAGGCCGAGGGCCGCGCCGAGAAGCCCCATGAAGCGGGCGCGCCGCCGGGCCGGGACGAGGTCGGCGACGATCGCCTGGGCGCCGACGAGCAGTCCGCCCGCCCCGGCGCCCTGGGCGGCGCGGAAGGCGATGAGCTGCTCCATGGTGCGCGACCAGCCGGCCAGGGCCGAGCCGACGACGAAGACGGCGAGCGCGAACTGGAAGACGCCCTTGCGGCCGAGGAGATCGCCGAGCTTGCCGTACAGGGGCAGTCCGACGGCGACGGCGAGCAGATAGGCGGTGACCGCCCACGGCGTGCGGCCGGCGCCTGGCAGGTCGCCCGCGATCGCGGGCAGCACGGTCGCGACGGCCGTCTGCGCCAGCACGGCGAGCAGCAGCGCGAGCGTCAGGGCGGCGAAGACGAGGCGTACGCGGCGCGGGCTGAGCTGTACGAGGTGCGCGGTGGCCGAGGGGTCGGGCGGCTCGCCGTCCGCGGCCGGTGCGGACTGCGCGTTCTTCACCAGAGTGATGCCGCCCACGTCACTGCTCCCCTCGTCACCCCTCATCACGCCTGCGCGGGGTAATTCTTCGCATTACGCGCCAAGGGGGAGCAAGCCGGACGTGGGCCGGAACAGCGGCGCGCAAGAGCGCCAACTGGCCTTTCGGGGGCGCGCGTCGGGCGCTCATCAGGGATTTCCCGCGACCCGTGGCGCGCTGGGCGCATCACGGCGCCGCGGGGAAATCCACTCGAAACGGTGAGCGTGACCGGGAGTTGAGCCGGCGGGGAGAAATGCCCGTGAGCGCCCTCGCGGCGCCCGCGTGGGCTACTTCTTCTCCACCTCGGCGGCGAGGTTGGCGAGCACGGCGTCGTAGATGCGCCCGAGGCCCTTGGGGGCGAAGGTCCTCTCGAAGAAGCCGCCGATGCCGCCCGCGCCGTTCCAGACGGTGGAGACGACGGCCCTCGAGGCGCCGTCGCCGGCCGGGGTGACGGTCCACGTGGTGACCATGGAGGAGTTGCGGTCCTTCTCGACCAGTCGGCCGTCGCTCGGCTCGGTCACCTCGAGGAGGCAGTCGCGGATCCGCTTGCTGGTCGCCTGGAGCTTCCAGTGCACGAGGGTGCCCTCGCCGTCGCCGCCCTCACGGACCTCGTACTCGCTGAAGTGCACGGGCAGGATCTTCGAGCGGACGTTCTCGTAGTCGGCCAGGGCGTCGAACACCGTCGCCGGGTCCGCCGAGATGATCCGTTCCGTGGTGGCCTCGACCTGCGCCATTCGCGTTCCTCCAGCAGTCGCTTCTTCGGGGGTCGGCGCTAGCCAACCACCTCGGCCCCGGCCGCCAAAATCGGGGCCGCAGCGATCAAGGGAACATCTGTTCTATTCTGTGGCCAGTGCTACCGAGGAGGCCGCTCATGCGCTGGGACAATCTGGTCGACGCCCCGACAACGGCCGGGACGGCCGGGGACGCCGCGCTCTTCGGCATGTCCGCCGTGACCACCAGGACCTTCGACACCCCCGAGTTCCGCGGCATCACCTTCCACGAGGTGCGGGCGCGCTCGATCCTGAACCGGGTGCCGGGCGCCTCGCGGATGCCGTTCGAGTGGACGGTCAATCCCTACCGGGGCTGCACGCACGCGTGCGTCTACTGCTTCGCCCGCAAGACCCATAGCTATCTCGACCTCGACACCGGGCTCGGATTCGACTCCCAGATCGTGGTGAAGATCAACGCACCGGAGCTGCTGCGGCGGCAGCTCGCCTCCCGCCAGTGGCAGGGCGCGCATATCGCGATGGGCACGAACGTCGACTGCTACCAGCGTGCGGAGGGGCGCTACCAGCTGATGCCGGGGATCATCGCGGCCCTGCGCGACCGCGCGAACCCCTTCTCCATCCTCACCAAGGGCACGCTGATCCTGCGCGATCTGGATCTGCTGCGGCAGGCGGCGGAGGCGACCGAGGTCGGGATCTCCGTCTCCGTCGGCTTCACCGACCGCGAGCTGTGGCGCACGGTCGAGCCCGGCACGCCCTCGCCCGAGCGCCGTCTGGACGTCGTGCGCGCCCTGAGCGAGAGGGGCATCGGCTGCGGCGTGCTGATGGCCCCGGTGATCCCGTTCCTCGGCGACCGGCCGGAGCAGCTGCGCGCCACGGTCCGGGCCGTCGCGGCGTCCGGGGCGACCTCGGTGACGCCGCTCGTGCTCCATCTGCGGCCGGGGGCGCGCGAGTGGTTCATGGCCTGGCTGGCGCAGCGCCATCCGCATCTGGTGCGGCGCTACGAGCGGCTGTACGCGCAGGGGGCGTACGCGCCCACGTGGTACCAGCGGCGGATCACCCGCCATGTCCACGAGCTGGCCACGGAGTTCGGGATAGGGCCGACGGGGGACGGCATGCCTCGACGGATCGCGCGGCCGACAGAGCACGCGCCCGAGCCCGAGCCGACGCAGCTCACCCTGCTCTGACGGCGTCGGCCGCCGCTCACCCCAGTCTGGCCAGTGCCGCCTCGGCCGCCGCCGTGAGGCGGGGGTGGGCGCTCGCCCCGCGCAGGACGTCGGCCGCCCGCTCGTCGCCCAGGGCGCCCAGCCCCTCGACGCAGGCCAGGGCCACCCGCCAGTACGGGTCCCCGGGCGCGGTCAGCCGGCGGCGCAGGAGCGTGATCAGGGCCGGCACGGACTCGGGCGCGCGCAGGCGGGTGAGCAGCCGTACAGGCGTCAGCGCATAGGCGACCCGCAGCTCGTTGGTGGCCAGCGCCGCCGCCGCGCGCGGGGTGCGGGGGTCGTCCAGCAGCGCCAGAGCGTGCGCCGCGGAGACGCAGCGGTCAGGGTCGCGGTGGTTCAGGAGCAGCACGAGCGCCTCGAAGGCCCGCCGGTCGCCGGCGCAGCCGAGCCGGAAGGCCGCCATCTCTCTCGCCCACAGAGGCCGTTCGTGCTCGGTGAGGACGCCGGCGAGCTCCTCCTGGTCCTGGGTGACCAGCAGCCGCTCGTACGCGGCCGACCCGCCCGACTCGCCCCTCAGCCGCCGCGCGAGGGCTCGTAACTCTTCGTCCATGGGTACCAGCGTATCCGTGACGGCCCGGCGATCCAGATCACATCGGCCGGGGTCTGGCGCGCTCGTTACTCGCGAGTTAATCTCAAGTGAGCGGGTAACCCCCGCACAGCTCACGGTGGCCTGGTGACGCAGCCGCCGCGAGTGCTTGTCGGTTCGGCACTTCTGCACGACGTACGACACGGCTCCGGGACAGAGTCGGTCGGCTCAGCACCACGACACGCAAACGCCGTGCGCCTCACGCCCTTTGGCCTTCCTGGGCCTTTCTCGGCCCTCGTCGGCCCTCAGCGGCGTTCCCCTCTTCGCGCGCGCTCCTCATCAGTCGTCACTCATCCCTGGAGTCCCCCGATGGACACCCCTCTCCACACCATTGCCGTCGTCGGCCTCGGCACGATGGGCACCGGCATCGCCGAGGTCCTCGCCCGCGCCGGCCGCGAGGTCATCGGCATCGACGTCAGCGACGCGGCCGCTCGCCAGGCCGTCGCCGCCCTCGAGGCCTCCACCGCCCGCGCCGTGGAGCGCGAGCGGATCACCGAGGAGGAGCGCCGGAACACCCTCGCCCGCTTCCGCACCTTCTCCGATCTCCAGGCCGCCGCCGACGCCGACCTGGTGATCGAGGTCGTTCCGGAGACGTACGAGATCAAGCAGCAGGTCTTCCGCGAGCTGGACGCCGTCGTGCGCCACGACGCGATCCTGGCCACCGGCACCAACGCCCTGTCGGTGACCCGGCTGGCCGCCGAGTCCCAGCACCCCGAGCGCGTGCTCGGCCTGCACTTCTTCAACCCGGCGCCGGCGATGAAGCTCGTGGAGGTCGTCTCCTCGGTGCTCACCTCGCCGCTGGCCGTCGAGACCGTCACCGCGCTCGCCCGCGAGCTGGGCAAGGAGCCCGTCAGGGTCGGCGACCGCCCCGGCTTCGTCGCCGACGGGCTGCTCTTCGGCTACCTGAACCAGGCCGCCGCGATGTACGAGGCGAAGTACGCCTCCCGCGAGGACATCGACGCCGCGATGAAGCTCGGCTGCGGGCTGCCGATGGGCCCGCTCGAGCTGCTCGACCTGATCGGCATCGACACCGCCCGGACCGTCCTGGACGCGATGTACTCCGCCTCCCACGACCGTCTGCACGCGCCCGCCCCCATCCTCAAGCAGCTCAGCGAGGCGGGCCTGACCGGCCGCAAGACGGGTCGCGGCTTCTACTCGTACGCCGCCGCCGGCACCGCGGAGACGGTCGCCGACGCGCTGACGCCGCAGCAGGCGGCCGAGCAGGCCGCCGGCCGCGAGGTCCGCTCGGTCGGCGTGGCGGGCTCCGGCACCATGGCGAGCGGCATCGCCGAGGTCTTCGCCAAGGCCGGCTACGACGTCGTGCTCGCCGCCCGCAGCCTGGAGAAGGCCGAGACGGCCAAGGCCCGCATCGCCAAGTCCCTCGCCCGCTCCGTCGACAAGGGCCGGATGACGGCCGAGGCCAGGGACGAGACGCTGGCCAGGGTCGCCCCGGCCGGCACGCTCGACTCCTTCGCCGAGGTCGACCTCGCCGTCGAGGCGGTCGCCGAGGACCTGGAGATCAAGCAGCAGCTCTTCGCCACGCTCGACAAGATCTGCAAGCAGGGCGCGGTGCTCGCCACCACGACCTCCTCGCTGCCGGTCGTGGCCTGCGCCCGCGCCACCTCGCGCCCGCAGGACGTCATCGGGATGCACTTCTTCAACCCGGCGCCGGCGATGAAGCTGGTCGAGGTCGTCCGCACGGTCCTCACCTCCGACGACGTCCACGCCACCGTCCGCGAGGTCACCAAGAAGATCAAGAAGCACCCGGTGGACTGCGGCGACCGCGCCGGCTTCATCGTGAACGCGCTGCTCTTCCCGTACCTCAACAACGCGATCAAGATGGTCGAGGAGCACTACGCCTCCCTCGACGACATCGACGCGGCGATGAAGCTCGGCGGCGGCTACCCCATGGGGCCCTTCGAACTCCTCGACGTGGTCGGGCTCGACGTCTCGCTCGCCATCGAGAAGGTCCTCCACCGCGAGTTCCGCGACCCGGGCCTGGCGCCCGCGCCGCTGCTCGAGCACCTGGTGGCCGCGGGCTGCCTCGGCCGCAAGACGGGGCGTGGCTTCCGCGAATATGCCCGGCGCTGATCGCGACGCCGGCTGGGGCGGGCTGCTCGGACCTTCGGGCAGCCCGGCCCCGCAGGCGCACTCTCCTGCACGAATGCAGTACGTTCAGCTCATGCCCCAGCCCTCTGATCCCAGTCGTCCTTCCCGTACCAAGCCCGCTCCGGACGCTCCGGAGAGCGCCGCGGGCAGCCGCGCGGCCGCGCAGCGTCTCAAGATGCGCCGCGAGCTGGCGGCCGCGGCCATGGAGCTGTTCGCGACCAAGGGGTACGAGGCGACGACCGTCGACGAGATCGCGGCGGCGGCCGGGGTCGCCCGGCGGACCTTCTTCCGCCACTTCCGCTCCAAGGAAGAGGCGATCTTCCCGGACCACGACGACACGCTCGTACGGGCGGAGGCGGTGCTCAACGCCGCTCCCGCGCACGAGCACCCGCTGGACACCGTGTGCCGGGGCATCAAGGAGGTCATGCGGATGTACGCGGCCTCCCCGGCCGTCTCCGTCGAGCGCTACCGCCTCACCCGCGAGGTGCCGACGCTGCGGGAGCGCGAGATCGCCTCGGTGGCCCGTTACGAGCGGCTGTTCACGCGCTATCTGCTGGGCCACTTCGACGAGCGCGACCACCACGACGGCAACGACGACCCGCTGCTGGCGGAGGTCGCGGCGTCCGCGGTCGTCACCGCGCACAACCACGTGCTGCGCCGCTGGCTGAGGGCGGGCGGCCAGGGCGACGTGGAGACGCAGCTGGACCACGCGTTCGCGATCGTGCGGGACACCTTCGGCTCGGGCATCGGCGCGGGGCGCTCCAAGTCCGTGACGACGACGGCCTCTTCGGCCTCGGAGTCCGACGACGAGGCCGTCGCCTCGGTGAGGACGCACGGCGAGGTGCTGGTCGCGGTGGCGCGCACGGACGCGCCGCTCAGCGAGGTCATGCGGACGATCGAGCAGGCGCTGAAGGAGGCGTAGGGCCCAGCCGGCCCGGAGGCCCAGGGCTCAGCCGGCCGGGGCGCGCCTCGACGCCCCCGGCGCCCGCGCATCCCACGACACGGGCGCCCAGCACCCCGCGCACAGAACACCTCCCGCACACAACCGAACACCCTCGGCAACGGCCGCCTCTCCCGAGGCGGCCGTTGTTGCTCATGCGTGCCCGCCAGATGACAACTGAGAGAAATTGTTGGCACGCAGTGTCTTGCGGCCTGGCACGGGGTGCCATACGTTGAAGGTGTCCGGGCGGCCGGCGTGCAGAGACCATTCGTACGCCGGCTGTCCCCGCAAACCATCGGTTTGTGCGCCCGGGCGCCTGCGTCACAGGCAACCTCTCGCGCTACCAGCGCTGCCGAGCACCACCCCGCCGAACCGACGGCACACCTCCACAGCAGCAGCAACCCCCGACTATCCCCTCAGCGTTCCCAACGCGCTTGGCCGGAGGCACCCCGTGAAGGAAATCCTGGACGCGATTCAGTCGACGGAAAGCACCCCCGCCGACTTCGCCGCACTGACCATCCCCGAGTCCTACCGCGCGGTCACCGTGCACAAGGACGAGGTGGACATGTTCGCGGGCCTCGAGACCCGCGAGAAGGACCCGCGCAAGTCCATCCACGTCGAGGACGTGCCGGTCCCCGAGCTCGGCCCGGGCGAGGCCCTGGTCGCCGTCATGGCCAGCTCGGTGAACTACAACTCCGTCTGGACCTCGATCTTCGAGCCGGTGTCCACCTTCAGCTTCCTGGAGCGCTACGGACGCCTCTCGGAGCTCAGCAAGCGCCACGACCTGCCGTACCACGTCATCGGCTCCGACCTGGCGGGCGTCGTCCTGCGCACCGGCCCCGGCGTCAACGCCTGGACGCCCGGCGACGAGGTCGTCGCGCACTGCCTCTCGGTCGAGCTGGAGTCCTCCGACGGCCACAACGACACGATGCTCGACCCCGAGCAGCGCATCTGGGGCTTCGAGACCAACTTCGGCGGGCTCGCCGAGATCGCGCTCGTCAAGTCCAACCAGCTGATGCCGAAGCCGAAGCACCTCAGCTGGGAGGAGGCCGCGGCCCCCGGACTGGTCAACTCCACCGCCTACCGCCAGCTGGTCTCCCGCAACGGCGCCGGCATGAAGCAGGGCGACAACGTGCTGATCTGGGGCGCGAGCGGCGGGCTCGGCTCGTACGCCACCCAGTTCGCGCTGGCCGGCGGCGCCAACCCGATCTGCGTCGTCTCCAGCGAGCAGAAGGCGGACATCTGCCGTGCGATGGGCGCCGAGGCGATCATCGACCGCAGCGCCGAGGGCTACAAGTTCTGGAAGGACGAGCGGACCCAGGACCCGAAGGAGTGGAAGCGCTTCGGCAAGCGCATCCGCGAGTTCACCGGCGGCGAGGACATCGACATCGTCTTCGAGCACCCCGGCCGCGAGACCTTCGGCGCCAGCGTCTACGTCACCCGCAAGGGCGGCACCATCACCACCTGCGCCTCCACCTCGGGCTACATGCACGAGTACGACAACCGCTACCTGTGGATGTCGCTGAAGCGGATCATCGGCTCGCACTTCGCGAACTACCGCGAGGCGTGGGAGGCCAACCGTCTGATCGCCAAGGGCAAGATCCACCCCACCCTGTCGAAGGTCTACTCGCTCGACGAGACCGGCCAGGCCGCGTACGACGTGCACCGCAACCTCCACCAGGGCAAGGTCGGCGTCCTCGCCCTCGCCCCGAGCGAGGGACTGGGCGTGCGCGACGAGGAGATGCGCGCCAAGCACCTCGACGCCATCAACCGCTTCCGGAACGTCTGAGGTCCGTTAGATGACAGAGCGTCAGAAGGATCGTCCGTGGCTGATGCGGACGTACGCCGGGCACTCCACCGCCGAGGCGTCCAACGAGCTGTACCGGCGCAATCTCGCCAAGGGCCAGACCGGCCTGTCGGTCGCGTTCGACCTGCCGACGCAGACCGGCTACGACCCCGACCACATCCTCGCCCGCGGCGAGGTGGGCCGGGTCGGGGTCCCGGTCTCGCACCTCGGCGACATGCGCCGGCTGTTCCAGGACATCCCCCTGGAGCAGATGAACACCTCGATGACCATCAACGCCACCGCGATGTGGCTGCTGGCGCTCTATCAGGTGGTCGCGGAGGAGCAGGGCGCGGACCCCGCCAAACTCCAGGGCACGACGCAGAACGACATCGTGAAGGAGTACCTGTCGCGCGGGACGCACGTCTTCCCGCCGGGTCCCTCCCTGCGCCTGACCACCGACATGATCACCTACACGGTGGCCAACATCCCCAAGTGGAACCCGATCAACATCTGCAGCTACCACCTGCAGGAGGCGGGCGCCACGCCGGTCCAGGAGATCTCGTACGCGATGTCCACGGCGATCGCCGTGCTCGACGCGGTCCGGGACTCGGGCCAGGTGCCGCCGGAGAAGTTCGGCGACGTCGTCGCCCGGATCTCCTTCTTCGTGAACGCGGGCGTGCGCTTCATCGAGGAGATGTGCAAGATGCGCGCCTTCGGCCGCATCTGGGACCAGGTCACACGTGAGCGGTACGGCATCGAGAACGACAAGCAGCGCCGCTTCCGCTACGGCGTCCAGGTCAACTCGCTCGGCCTGACCGAGGCGCAGCCGGAGAACAACGTCCAGCGGATCGTCCTGGAGATGCTGGCCGTCACGCTCTCCAAGGACGCCCGCGCGCGCGCCGTGCAGCTGCCCGCCTGGAACGAGGCGCTGGGGCTGCCCCGGCCCTGGGACCAGCAGTGGTCGCTGCGCATCCAGCAGGTGCTGGCGCACGAGTCGGACCTGCTGGAGTACGAGGACATCTTCGCCGGCTCGCACGTCATCGAGGCCAAGGTGGAGTCCCTGGTCGCCGAGTGCCTCGCCGAGATCGCCCGGATCCAGGAGATGGGCGGCGCGATGGCGGCCGTCGAGTCCGGCTATCTCAAGTCCCAGCTGGTCTCCTCGCACGCCGAGCGGCGGGCCAGGATCGAGGCGGGCGACGAGAAGATCATCGGCGTCAACATCTTCGAGACCACCGAGCCCAACCCGCTCACCGCGGACCTCGACACGGCGATCATGACAGTCGACCCGGCGAACGAGGCGCGGGTGGTCGCAAAGCTCCACGAGTGGCGCGACAACCGCGACGAGGCCCGGGCGACCGAGGCCCTCTCCGCGCTGAAGAAGGCCGCGGCCGGGACCTCGAACATGATGGCCGCCACCGTCGAGTGCGCCCGTGCGGGCGTCACCACCGGCGAGTGGTCCTGGGCCCTGCGGGACGTGTTCGGCGAGTTCCGCGCGCCGACGGGCGTCTCCAGCGCTCCCGTCGCCGTGACCGCCGAGGCGGGCACTCCGCTCGCCGCCGTACGGGAGAAGGTGTCCCGCACCGCGGACGAGCTGGGCGCGGGCCGACTGCGCCTGCTGGTCGGCAAGCCCGGCCTGGACGGCCACTCCAACGGCGCGGAGCAGATCGCCGTGCGCGCCCGGGACGCCGGCTTCGAGGTGGTCTACCAGGGCATCAGGCTCACGCCCGAGCAGATCGTGTCCGCCGCGCTGGCGGAGGACGTGCACTGCGTGGGCCTGTCGATCCTGTCCGGCTCGCACGCCGAGCTGGTGCCCGATGTGCTGGAGAGGCTGCGCGAGGCCGGCGCGGCCGACATACCGGTGATCGTCGGCGGGATCATCCCGAACGCCGACGGCGAGGCGCTGCGCGCGGCCGGCGTGGCCGCGGTATTCACCCCGAAGGACTTCGGCATCACGGAGATCATCGGCCGTATCGTCGACGAGATCCGGAAAGCGAACAAGCTCGACCCTCTGGAGGTCCCCGCATGACAACCCCCGTCAACCGTCTGCGTCCGCGCCGCTCCTGTCTCGCGGTCCCCGGCAGCAACCCGCGGTTCCTGGAGAAGGCTCAGGGCCTCCCCGCCGACCAGGTCTTCCTCGACCTGGAGGACGCCTGCGCGCCGCTCGCCAAGCCCGAGGCCCGGCACACCATCGTGAAGTTCCTCAACGAGGGCGACTGGACCGGCAAGACGCGGGTCGTGCGGGTCAACGACTGGACCACGGAGTGGACCTACCGCGACGTCGTCACGGTCGTCGAGGGCGCCGGCCCCAACCTCGACTGCATCATGCTGCCCAAGGTGCAGAACGCGCAGCAGGTCGTCGCGCTCGATCTGCTGCTCACCCAGATCGAGAAGACGATGGGCTTCGAGGTCGGCAAGATCGGCATCGAGGCGCAGATCGAGAACGCGCAGGGTCTCAACAACGTCAACGAGATCGCGCAGGCCTCCCCGCGGGTGGAGACCATCATCTTCGGCCCGGCCGACTTCATGGCCTCCATCAACATGAAGTCCCTCGTCGTGGGCGAGCAGCCGCCCGGCTACCCGGCCGACGCGTACCACTACATCCTGATGAAGATCCTGATGGCGGCCCGCGCCAACAACCTCCAGGCGATCGACGGCCCCTACCTGCAGATCCGCAACATCGACGGCTACAAGGCGGTCGCGCAGCGCGCCGCGGCCCTCGGCTTCGACGGCAAGTGGGTGCTCCACCCGGGCCAGGTCGAGGCGTCCAACGAGATCTTCTCGCCGTCCCAGGAGGACTTCGACCACGCCGAGCTGATCCTGGACGCGTACGACTACTACACGTCCGAGGCCGGCGGCAAGAAGGGCTCGGCGATGCTCGGCGACGAGATGATCGACGAGGCCAGCCGCAAGATGGCGCTGGTCATCTCGGGCAAGGGACGGGCCGCCGGGATGGCCCGTACCTCCACGTTCGAAGCCCCGGAGGCGTAGACCATGCAGTTCGGCCGCACCTACGAAGAGTTCACCGTCGGGGACGTCTACAAGCACTGGCCCGGAAAGACGGTCACGGAGTACGACGACCACCTCTTCTGTCTGCTCACGATGAATCACCACCCCCTCCACATGGACACGAACTATGCGGAGAAGACGACGGATTTCGGGAAGAACGTCGTCGTGGGCAACTACGTCTACTCGCTGCTCCTCGGCATGTCCGTCCCGGACGTGTCCGGCAAGGCCATCGCCAATCTGGAGGTCGAGTCGCTCAAGCACGTGGCGCCGACCTTCCACGGCGACACCATCTACGGCGAGACGACGGTTCTGGACAAGACCCCCTCGAAGTCGAAGAGCGACCGCGGGATCGTCTATGTCGAGACCAAGGGCTACAAGCAGGACGGCACCGTCGTCTGCGTGTTCCGGCGCAAGGTGATGGTCCCGACCGAGACGTACATCAAGGAGCGCGGCGGCGAGCAGCCCGGCCGCCCGGAGCCGAAGACGCAGGAGAAGTAGCCATGAGCCGACTCGCCCAGACCCATGGTCTGACCGACGTCCAGCAGGAAATCCTGGCCACGGTCAGGGAATTCGTCGACAAAGAGATCATTCCTGTCGCGACCGAGCTGGAGCACCGCGACGAGTACCCGACGCAGATCGTCGAAGGTCTGAAGGAACTCGGCCTGTTCGGCCTGATGATTCCCGAGGAGTACGGCGGTCTGGGCGAGTCGCTGCTCACCTACGCGCTGTGCGTCGAGGAGATCGCGCGTGGCTGGATGTCCGTCTCGGGCATCATCAACACGCACTTCATCGTGGCGTACATGCTCAAGCAGCACGGCACGCAGGAGCAGAAGGACACTTTCCTGCCCCGGATGGCGCTGGGCGAGGTGCGCGGCGCGTTCTCGATGTCCGAGCCGGCGCTCGGCTCGGATGTGTCGGCCATCACGTCCAAGGGCGTCAAGGACGGCGACGAGTACGTCCTCAACGGCCAGAAGATGTGGCTGACGAACGGCGGAACGTCCAATCTGGTCGCCGTTCTGTGCCGAAGTGACGAAGGACACCCTGAGGGCACGGCCCCGCACAAGTCGATGACGACCTTCCTCGTCGAGAAGGAGCCCGGCTTCGGGGAGGTCCGCCCGGGTCTCACCATTCCGGGGAAGATCGACAAGATGGGCTACAAGGGCGTCGACACGACCGAACTCATCATGGACGGACTGCGCATTCCGGCCAATCGGGTACTCGGCGGGGTCACCGGCCGAGGGTTTTACCAAATGATGGACGGCGTCGAGGTCGGCCGCGTCAATGTGGCGGCCCGTGGCTGCGGAGTCGCGCAGCGTGCCTTCGAGCTGGGCGTCTCCTATGCCCAGCAGCGGCACACTTTCGGCAAGGCCATCGCCCAGCACCAGGCGATTCAGTTCAAGCTGGCCGAGATGGCTACCAAGGTCGAGGCCGCGCATGCGATGATGGTGAACGCAGCACGCAAAAAGGACTCCGGGGAACGAAACGACCTGGAGGCAGGGATGGCGAAGTACCTCGCCTCCGAATACTGCAAGGAAGTCGTCGAGGACGCCTTCCGTATCCACGGCGGTTACGGCTTCTCCAAGGAGTACGAGATCGAGCGCCTCTACCGCGAGGCTCCGATGCTGCTGATCGGTGAAGGTACCGCCGAGATCCAGAAAATGATCATTGGTCGTCGGCTGCTCGAGGAGTACCGATTCCAGGGATGATTGTCGCTTTTGGGCCGGTAAGGCCGCGAAGAAGATCACACCCTGTCATCGTCTTCCGGCCTCCGACTCGGCTGCTTGCTTTCCCAGTTGCGCCCGGCAACCGATAACATCGCTTGAAAGCCGCCGTCCCCGTTGCCCGCGCGGCATCATCCGCTACGAAGGTCATCCATGCCCCACAGCCAAACCTCTGCACCACGCGACGGCTTCCCCAAGGGACGCCTTGCTCGCGGAGCATCGCCGTGGCTTCTGCCGACCGTCGCCACCGCAGCGATCAGCCTGGCCCGTTCGCGCCGCTCCCGGCGCGCCGCGGCCATCGCCGTGCCCACCACCGCGCTCGCGGCGGGCATGCTGTGGTTCTTCCGCGACCCCGAGCGTGAGATCGCACAGGGCCGGGTCATCTCGCCCGCCGACGGAGTGGTGCAGAGCATCATGCCGTGGAAGGACGGACGCACCCGCGTCGCGATCTTCATGAGCCCGTTGAACGTCCACGTCAACCGCGCGCCGCTGGCCGGCACGGTGACCTCGGTCGAGCACGTGCCCGGCGGCTTCGTTCCTGCGTTCAACAAGGAGAGCGAGAACAACGAGCGCGTTGTCTGGCACTTCGACACCGAGCTCGGCGACATCGAGATGGTGCAGATCGCGGGCGCCGTGGCGCGACGCATCGTGCCGTACATCCCGCAGGGCACCAAGGTCGAGCAGGGCGAGCGCATCGGTCTGATCCGCTTCGGATCGCGTGTCGACATCTACCTTCCGGAGGGTGTCGAAGTCGCGGTCGAGGTCGGTCAGACCACGACTGCGGGGGTGACTCGCATTGACCGTGATTGATCCTGATACTCAGGCGGCCGGCTGGGCCGCGGAAGACGAGGCCCAGGACGACGACGCGGAGGACATGCCGCTGTCACTGAGGCTGTCGATAGCGGACACCCTCACGCTCGGCAACGCCACGTGCGGATTCATGGCGGTGTACTTCACCACCACCGGAATCCTCATCCCGCACCTCACGGGCAGCACCGAGACCGGCATGGCGCGCAACAGCGCCGCCACCGCCGTGATCCTGATGCTGGCCGCGGCGATCTTCGACCTGTTCGACGGCATCGTGGCGCGCAAGCTGCGCTCCTCCCCGATGGGCGCCGAGCTCGACAACCTCTCGGACCTGATCAGCTTCGGTCTGGCCCCGGCCTACTTCGTACTGGTGTACGGCATGGTCACGCCCGGCGCGCAGCAGAAGGTCTCGGCGGTGGCCGCGATCGTGGTGCTGCTGGCGGTGGTGCTGCGGCTGGCGAGATTCTCCTGCGTGACGCTGAAGGACGGCATGTTCCAGGGCATGCCGAGCCCCTTCGGCGCGCTGACGGTGGTCTCCGTCGTGCTGCTCGAGCTGCCGTTCATCCCGACGCTGCTCGCGATCATCGGCGTCGCCTGGCTGATGGTGAGCCGGGTCGAGTACCCCAAGCCGCGGGGCATCCTCGCGGTGGCGATGCTCAGCTGGATCGTGGGCGCGATGGGCATGCTGGCGGCCTGGGCGTTCGACGCGCCGGGCGGGCAGCTGCTGCTCCAGACCGGCTGCGCACTGCAGATCGTGATGGCGGCGACGATCCCGCTGTTCGCCACGGCTCGCCGGGTGAACACCTTCCGGGACAACCGCCGCGAGAACCGCGAGGCGCGTGCCGCGCAACATCCGTAGGCGCCGGCCGAGGACGACCGGACGGCCGGACAATCGAATACAGCGAGTGAGGGCCCGGGTGCGTTGCGCATCTGGGCCCTCTCGTCATGGGTGCGCTCTTCTGGAATGATCGACGGCCATGTCAGGGGGAACGCTCCACCGCCTGTTCGAGGACCGGGTGCGGCTGTCGCCGGACCGCACCGCCGTGATCACCGACCGCGACCGGCTGAGCTACGCCCAGCTGGACGCCCGGGCCAACCGGCTGGCCCGGCACCTGACCGAGACCGTCCGGCTGCCGTCCGGCGCCCTGGTCGCCGTACGCACCCTGCGGACGCCCGATGTGCTGATCGCCGCGCTGGCGGCCCTGAAGGCGGGCGGGGCGTACGCCGTCGTCGCGCCCGGGCAGCCCACACCGCACGCCCTCGGCGACGCCCGCGCCGTCCTCACCCACCAGACGCATCTGGCGCTCGTCGACGACGGCAGGAGCCAGCCCTTCATCGTCCTGGACACCGACGCCGAGGCCGTCCGCGCCCGCTCCGCCGACCCGCTGCCCGCACCCGGGGCCCGCGCGAGCGCGCGGGCCGCCGTGCTGTTCACCGCGGGGACGACGGGCGCCCGCCGGGCCGTGAGCACCCCGCACCACCGGCTGACCGCCGCGTACGACGCCTGGGCCGAGGTCTACCGGCTCGTGCCCGAGGACCGGGTGCTGCTGACCGCCTCGCCGGACAGCGTGGAGTTCACGGCGGGCTGGATCCGGACGCTGGGCGCGGGCGCGACGCTGGTGCTGACCCGGCGCGAGACGTTCACCGTGGCCGACACCGACCCGCTGACCGCGGCGGAGCTGCTGGACGGCCGCGGCGAGCTGCCCGGCCTGCGGCTCCTGGCGGTCGGCGGGGAGCGGCTGACGCTGGACGAGCAGCTGCGGCTGGAGCGGCTGCTGGCCCCCGGGGCGCGGCTGATCAATGTGTACGGCCCCGCCGAGGTCGCGGGCTGCGGGACCTGGTTCGAGACGGGCCAGCTGGCGGCGCCGGTCGAGGACGCGGAGCGGCACGCGTACCTCGGACAGCCGTTTCCCGGCTGCGCCGCCCAGATACACGAGGGCCAGATCTGGCTGACCCCGCCCGGCGGCGGGGACGCCGTGCCCACCGGGGACCTCGGGCGGCGGGACGGGGAGGGGCCGCTGGAGTTCCGGGGCCGGATCGCGCACCGGGTCACGGTGGACGGCCGGACCGTGGACACCTACCCGGTGGAGGCGGCGCTGGCCGCCCACCCCAAGGTCCGCGAGTCCGTCGTCGGCGAGGGCGGCGGGCGGCTGATCGCCTATGTGGTGCCGGCGGCGGGCGACGCGCCGGGGGCGGAGACCGTACGGAGCCATCTCGCCGGGACCGTGCCGGACGCGGACATTCCGCGCACGGTGGTGGCGGTCGGGGCGCTGCCGCGCAACAGCGCGGGGAAGGTGGACCGCACGGCGCTGGTACGGCCGCCCGCGCGCACGGCGAGGCGCCCGGCGGGCGGCGGGAGGGGCGGCGCGCTCGCGCCGGCCGAGGAGGGGGCGGTGACCGCTCTGGTGGTGAGCGTTCCGGCGGCGATCATGTCGTTCTTCCTCACCGACGTCATCTGGCCGGGGTCGACGGACCTCTCGCTCGTGCCCGACCCGTGGACGTGGTTCTTCCGCGGGCTGTACCTCTGCGAGTCGCTGGCCTTCGCCGCGGGCGCGGGGTTCCTGTTCGGCGGACGGCGGCTGATGGCGCGGCGGGGCGGCGGGCCCCGGGGGCTGGCCGCGGCGGCGCATCTGTCCCTTGTCTGGCTGCTCGTCTCGTGGTGGCCGCGGGACAACCTCTACCGGCTGGCGGCCCAGCAGGACTGGCCGCGGCAGGCGGCGCTCGGCTCCGCGTTCAACGTCACGCTGATGGTCGCGGCGGGCGTCGTCGCGCTCTGGGCGGCGCGCAGCGGGTCCCGGACGGAGTGAGCCGGGCGGACGCGCCCGGGTGCCCGCGGTACGCCGGCCGTCCGCCCGCATCGCCCACCGGGCGCGACGAGCGCGCGGAGGGAGAGGGGCGCGGCCGTCGCCCGGGCGGGGAGCAGGGCGTGCGGACCTGCGCCGGCGCCCTGACCACCCGTTCGTCGGCGCTCGCGGAGGCACGGTCCCGCCCGGCGCCTGGGCCCAACAGGGCGCGGGGAGGCCTGCGCCTGCGCCGAGGAGTCGCATGCGGAGGCACAGCCCGGGCCCGGCACCCGCGCCGCGCCCGGAAGGCCAGCGCCGCTCGCGCCCGCGCCGAGGAGTGGGGGCGAAGCGCTCCCCGCCCCCGCTCAGCTCAGCGCAGGAAGTCCCTCGCGATCGCCTCCGCCGCCCGCTCCAAGAGCGGCCCGGCCTCGGCCATGCACCTTGCCGGGTCCGGCTCGAGCTCCGTCAAGGCGTACGCCCGACGGATGCCCGCCCGGCCCAGCGCCCCACAGGGCGCGGCGAGGCCAGGGCCCGCCAGCGCCGCTCGCACCCGCGCCGAGGAGTGGAGGCGAAGCGCTCCCCGTCCCCGCTCGGCTCAGCGCAGGAAGTCCCTCGCGATCGCCTCCGCCGCCCGCTCCAGGAGCGGTCCCGCCTCGGCCATGCACTTCGCCGGGTCCGGCTCGAGCTCCGTCAAGGCGTACGCCCGACGGATGCCCGCCCGGCCCAGCGCCTGCGGAGGCAGGGACAGACGGCCGCAGACCGCGACCACCTCGATGTCCGCCGCGCGGGCCGCCGCCGCGACGCCCGCCGGGGCCTTGCCGTGCAGCGTCTGCTCGTCCAGGGAGCCCTCGCCCGTGATCACCAAGGTCGCCCGCTCCAGCGCGGAGGCGAAGCCCAGCACGTCGAGCATGACCTCGATACCCGGGCGGAAGCTCGCCCCGAGGGCGACCAGCGCGCCGTAGCCGATGCCGCCGGCCGCGCCCGCGCCGGGCTGCTCCGCCTGCTCGGGGCCGAGGACGGACGCGTAGTGCGCGAGCGCCGCGTCCAGGGTCTCCACGTCCTCGGGGGTCGCGCCCTTCTGCGGGCCGTACACCGCTGCCGCGCCCTTCGGCCCGGTCAGCGGATTGTCCACGTCGCTCGCCAGGACCAGCTCGACGTCCTTGAAGCGGGGGTCGACGCCGGAGAGGTCGGCCGTCGCGAGATCGCGCAGGCCGCCGCCGCCCGGGCCCACGGGCTCTCCGCCGGCGTCCAGGAAGCGCGCGCCGAGCGCGGCGAGCATGCCCGCCCCGCCGTCCGTGGTCGCGCTGCCGCCGACGCCGAACACGATGGTCCGCGCGCCCGCGTCCAGAGCGGCGCGCAGCAGCTCGCCGGATCCGTACGTCGTCGCGGCGAGCGGCGCGAAGACGCCCTCGGGGAGGTGCTGAAGGCCCGAGGCCTCCGCCATCTCCACCACCGCGGCGCCCTCGCGCAGGGCGTACGCCGCGGTCACGGGCTCGCCGAGCGGACCGGTCACCCGGACCTCGCGGCGTTCGAAGCCGGCCGCCACCGCGGCGGCCACCGTGCCGTCGCCGCCGTCCGCGACCGGCAGCGTCTCGACCGCCAGATCCGGCACGACCCGCCGGAGCCCGGCACTCACCCGCTCCGCGACCTGTACGGCCGTGAGCGAGCCCTTGAACTTGTCAGCCGCGACGAGCACGCGCGCGGGCTGATTCACTGCTCCGTCCGTCACTTGCTATCCCTTGCTTTCGAACAGGCAGTCGCGCCGCCCCGACCCTATCCGCCCCCTCAGAGGGCGTGCCACCCCACGATGCCCCGACATTCCGCATCATCGGCGGACAGACTCACCCCTGAATCGATCATGACGACCCCGGGCGCACCCCTTTCGACTGGCTGAGAGTCGACCCCCGCTCCACACGCAGTGAGCGCAAAGCGCTGCCGGCGCCCGCCCTTGATCGGCACAATGGCCAGATGCCCTCGTACATGGAGCTCGCGTTGTCCGACGGTTCGCAGGTGCGGCTGGAGCTGTCCGGCGCCGGAGAGCCGCTCGTCGTGCCGCCGCAGCCGGACGGCGCGCCCGATATGCCGGAGGGCTTCGGCTCGGCCGCGCCCGTCGCGAGCGGCTCCGGGCGGGCCGCGACGCTCGCCGCCGACGCGCTGCGCAGCGCCCTGCGCCCGCTCGGTCCGCTGCTCGACGAGGTGCACGGCGCGGTGTCGGCGTCCCAGAACCCGCCGCAGGAGATCACGGTCGCGTTCGGCGTGGAGATCGGGCAGGACCTGAAGCTGGGCATCGTCGGGGCCAACGGCAAGGCCACCATGAGCATTTCGGCCACCTGGCAGACCGCGCGGACGCCCTCCGCCCCGCCTGGGCCCTGATGAGCTGGTTCAGAAGGCCGGCCGCGGCCGCGCCCCGCGTCTCGGTACTGCACCAGGGCGCGCCGACCGCCGCGGGCAGCGCCGCGCTCCTGTCCCCGCGCACCGTCATGACCTGCGCGCACGTCGTCAACGACGCGCTGGGCAGGAGTCTGTACGACCCCGCCAAGCCCGCCGACTGCGCCCTGCACCTCGCCTTCCACGGCGCCGCCGACGCGCGCCAGAGCCTCACCGCCCGGCTCTCCGTGTGGGTGCCGCCGCAGCGCGGACCCGCCATGGTCTGGCACGGCGACCTCGCCGTGCTCAGGCTCGACGAGCCCGCGCCCGCGTGGCTGCGGCCCGTCGTCTGGCGGGACATGGCCGAGGGCCAGTCGCTGCGCGCCTGGCACGGCGGCGGGGCGCCCATCGCCTTCGCCGACACGAGGGTCAAGCTCCAGGACGGTCAGTTCGGCTACCTCGACGGAGAGCTGTCCGGGGCCGCGATCGGCCCCGGCTTCAGCGGCGGCCCGCTCTGGTCGACGGAGGACGCCACGGTCGTGGGCCTGGTGGTGGCGCATGTGATGCCCGGGGACGGGCCGATGACCTCCCAGACGACCGTACGGCGCAGCTGGGCGGTGCCCTGGCAGGCGATCCGGGACGAGCTGGACCGCGCGGGCGCGGCCGACGTGGTCGCCCAGTGCGCCGTGCACGAGGCCGCCTGTCCGAGCGCCTACGCGTACCCTTCGGCCGCCCAGGGCGACGTGGCCCCGGCCGCCGGGTACTCCGCCGAGCTGTGGTCGCTGCTCGGCGACCCGGTCCGGCGCGCCCAGCACGCCCGTACGCTCGCCGCCCGTCTCGGGTACGAGCCGCCCTCGGGGGAATCCGCCCCGTCCGTCGAGGAGTTGGCGCAGCTGCTCGCCTCGGAGGAGCGGGCGCTCGCCACCCTCGCCGAGTCGCTGGCCCCCGCCCTGACGGACGCCCACGGCCGCGCGGGCCTCGACCGGCTGCTGTCGCTGGGCCGGCTGACCGGCACGGCGCGCCTGCTCTCGCTCGACGAACACCGGTTCCTCGTACGGGAGCTGACTCCGGTCGCGGCCGCCGACCCCGCGCTGCTGCCGCGGGTCGCGCGCGAGGCGCTGCGCTATCTCGCCCCGCCGCGCTCGCTCAGCGGCCCGCGGCTGGCCCCGGGCGACGTGGAGACGGCGGTCACGGAGCTGGAGGCGCACCGCGATCCGGCGGACCTCCCCGACGGCGTCCCGCCCGTTCCCGCGCTGCTCACGCTGGTCGAGTACGCGGCGGCCGTCTCCGCCCCGCCGGTGCGCGAGGCCCTCCAGTCCTGGTCGGGGCGGGTCGCCGCACGCCTTGGCAGCCATCCGGCCGCGCTCCAGCAGCGGCGCGCGGACGCCGCGGCCTGGGCGCGGTACCGCCCCTCCCCCGTCGTACGGCTGGTCGCCGAGATCTCCGGTCGGCCCGACGCGTTCGACTGCACGCTGTGGGAGGTGCGCCAGGACGGCGAGGCCGCCCTGCTCGTCTCCCCGGACCGGCCCCGCACGGCCGCCGACATCGCCAAGCTGATCCGGGCGGCGGCGGAGACCTCGCGGGACGACGGCGGACAGGGCGTCGCGCACGTGGACATCGTGGTGGGGCGGGACGGGATCGAGCTGCCCTTCGACGAGTGGGAGGCGGCCAGCTCGGTGGAGTTCCTGCCCCGGGTCCCGCTGGGGGTGAAGTTCCGCATCGCGCTGCGCTGCCCCGAGGTGAGCGCCCGCGTCCCGCGCCGCGAGGCCGAGCTGCGCCGCCGCTGGGAGGGCCGGGGCGCCGGCCCGCTGGTCGTCGACGAGAGCTGCGCGTCGCAGGAGCAGCTGTACGCCCTGCTGGAGACCAGCCACCGGGACACCGCCCAGGTCGTGCTGCACGGCCCGCGCTCGCCGCGCGAGCAGCTGCTCCAGCTCTGCCTCGCCATGGGCGTCCCGGTGGTGCTGTGGGACCGGGACGCGGAAGGCCACGAGCACGCCGGCCGGCTCGACGACGTCGCGCCGGCCGGGCCGCTGCACCAGCTGCCGGAACGGATCCACCACTTCCGCGCCCGGCAGTACCGCGCGGGCGCCCCCTCGTCCGCCCGGCCGTCGCTGGTGTGGGAGAACACCGAGCTGCCGCTGCCCGGCGGGCTCGAACTCCGGGACCCCGAGGAGGGGCTCCTGGAACCCGCGGAAGGAGCGGACATCCGATGAACCGAGCACCGGGCGCCGACGCGAGGGGCCAGGGCCTTGAGGACTGGCGGCTGTTCCGCGGCGACGGGCAGGCCCGTGCGGTGGAGTTCCCCGCGGCCCCGCCGTGGCGCCGCTTCGACGGCCCGACCGGCGCGGGCCGAAGCGCGCCGCCGCCGTATCTGATCGGCCGCGCCGAGGCGGACGTCGTCAACGCGGCGCTGCATCTGCGCCGCCCCCTTCTGGTGACGGGCCAGCCGGGCACCGGGAAGTCCTCGCTCGCCCATGCCGTCGCGCACGAGCTGCGGCTGGGCCGGGTGCTGGAATGGCCGGTCAACAGCCGGGCCGCGCTCCAGGACGCGCTCTACCGCTACGACGCGATCGGCCGCCTGCGCGAGTCGAACCTCCGTCGCGACCTGGGCGAGGGCGATGGAGAGCTGGGCATCGGCTCGTATGTACGGCTCGGACCGCTCGGCACGGCGCTGGTGCCGGGCTCGCGGCCGCGGGTGCTGCTCGTCGACGAGCTCGACAAGGGCGACGTCGACCTTCCCAACGACCTGCTCAACGTCTTCGAGGAGGGCGAGTTCGAGATCCCGGAGCTCGCCAGGCTCCCCGAGGACCAGGCGTCGGTGCGGGTGATGACGGCCGACCCGGACACCTGGACCTGGGTGGCCAGGGGCCGGGTGCGGTGCAGGGAGTTCCCCGTCGTGATCATCACCAGCAACGGCGAGCGGGACTTCCCGCCCGCGTTCCTGCGCCGCTGCGTACGGCTCGCGCTGCCGGAGCCCGACGAGGACAGGCTGCTGGCCATCGTCCACGCCCACCTGGGCGCGGAGGGCCTCGCGGACCACGACGACCTGCTGCGGGCGTTCCTGGCGCGCCGGGCGCGCGGGGAGCTCGCCACCGACCAGCTGCTGAACGCGGTGTTCCTGCGCCGCGGCGGGGTCGACCTGGACGCCGACGGACTGCTCGACGCCGTGCTGCACCGGCTCGGGGGGACGGTGTAGCGCGGGTGCTGAGCGAGCTGCGGCGGATCCTGGCGGCCGGCGGAGCCGAGCTGTCCCCCGAGGAGCTGCTCGACGCGCTCTGGCTGGCCCGCCGGCTGCCGTCGGGGGCGTCGTCGGCGCTGGCCCGCGCGGCGGGCCCCGGGGCGCCGGAGCCGTCGGACCTGCCCGCGCCCGGCGAGGCGGTCGCGGCGGGCCCCGGACCTGTCGCCGCTGGCCCGGGACCGGTCGCGACGGGCCCCGGACCTGTCGCGGCGGGCCGCGATGTGGTCGCGACGGGCGCCGGATCTGTCGCGGCGGGCGGCGCCGCTCTGCACGCCGCGCCTCGTGCCGGCCGTCGGGCGCCCCGCCAAGGCGACCGCCCGGCCGCCCCCGTGCGCGCCCCCGAGGCGAAGGCCCTCGGCTCCGTCGAGCTGCGCCTCGGCCGGGCGCTGCGCCCGCTCAAGCAGCTGCGCCCGGACCTCAGGGAGTGGGAGCTGGACGAGCCCGCCACGGTAACGGCGATGGCCGAGACGGGACTGCCGGACCCGGTGCTGCGCCCCGGCCGGGCGCGCTGGCTCGACCTCGTGCTGCTCGTCGACGACGGGGTGTCGATGCTGCTCTGGCAGCGCCTGGCGACCGAGACCCGGCTGCTGATGGAGCGCAGCGGCGCCTTCCGCGACGTACGGGTGTACGGGCTGGACAGCCGCACCGACCAGGCGCCGCTGCTGGGCCGTCGCCCGTACGAGCCGGACAGCTCGCCGCTGCCCGCGTCCGCCGTCACCGACCCGGCGGGCCACACCCTGCTGCTCGTCCTCAGCGACGGCGTCGGCGCGGCCTGGCGGGACGGCCGGATGCGCAAGGCGCTGGAGCGGGCGGCGCGGGTCGGTCCGACGGCGGTGCTGCACGCGCTGCCCGAGCGGCTGTGGGCCGGCTCCGGCATCCGCGCCGAGGAGTGGGAGGTGACCACCCGCAGACGCGGCGCGCCCAACAGCACCTGGCAGGTCGCCGACCCGGTGCTGCCGCCCGGCCTCGCCCCGTACGACCGGGTCGCGGTGCCGGTGCTCGCGCCGACGCCCGAGTCGCTGGGCGCCTGGGCCCAGCTGGTCGGCTCCCCGGGCGCCTCGGCGGTGCTGCCGCTGCTCGCGTCCCGCAGGGCCGCCCGCCCGTACGCGGCCACGCGCGCGCCCGGCGGGGACGGCCTGCTGCGCTTCCGGGGCGCCGCGTCCCCTCAGGCGTACCGGCTCGCGGCCCATCTCGCGGCCGTCGCCCCGGTCTCCGTGCCGGCCATGCGGCTGGTGCAGGACGCGCTGGGCCCGGAGGTCGACACGGGCCATCTGGCGGAGGTGTTCCTGGGCGGGCTGATGCGCCGTACGGACGGGGAGGATCTGCTGCCGCAGCACCGGGGGTTCGACTTCGCGGAGGACACCCGGCGCATTCTGCTGAACACGCTGCCCGCGGACGACCTCGTGCGCACCACCCGCGCGGTGACCGAACGGCTCGCCGAACTCGCCGACAGCCCGGTCGACTTCCCCGCCTGGCTGCCCCGCCCCTCGGGTCCGGACCGGCTGCCGGCCGACGCCGCGCCCTTCGGGTGGATGGACGAGCGGCTGCTGCGCCGGCTGGGGGTTCCGCGGATCGCCGCGCCGCCGCCCGCCGAGCCGCCCGACAAGCCGCTGCAGCCGATTGGCAGGTTGCCTGCCTCGGAGTGGCGGCCGATGTCTTCGGACGATCCGCGGACGGTCGGCCCGTTCCGGCTGTACGCCCGGCATCTGCACGGCTGGCCGCAGTTGACGCTCTATCTGGGCTTCTCCGCGCAGCACCCGTGGACCGCCGTGATCCGGGTCCCGGAGCTGGAGTACGAGCAGGCCGCGACGATGGTGCGGACCGAGGCGGAGGCGCTGGCGCGGATGGACGGGGTGTACGCGCCGCGGCTGCTCGGGCACGACGCCTCGGCCGAGCCCTGCTGGATCGCCACGTCGTACGCCCGGGACGAGCGCGGCGAGGGTCCGGCGCCGAACCTGCGCACCGTGGTGGACCGCCGCGGCCCGTTGCAGGGGATGGAGTTCGTGTCCCTGGGGAGGCAGATCGCGAACGGGATCGAGCGGGCCCACCGCAAGGGCGTCGTCCACGGCAGGCTGCTCCCCAACTCGGTCCTCGTCGAAGGGCGGGAGGTCCAGATCGCCGGCTGGATGGCCGCCTCCCTGGACGGTGTGGGCGCGCCCCACGGCGGATTGCTGCGCCCGCGCCCGGAGTTCCGCGCGCCCGAGCTCGTCCAGCCCGGCGCCGGGCCCACCGAGGCCACCGACGTGTACGCCCTCGGGAGGATCCTGCTGGGCGCTTCGCTCGGGGACTGGGACGTGGACCCGCTGCACGCCGACTCCGTCCAGCGCCACGAGCCCGGGTCCCTCGTCGCCGAGCTCGTGCGCTGCCTCGCCCCCGATCCCGCGCACCGGCCCAGCGCGGCCGCGCTGGTGCGCGCGTTCGCCGCCCGCTCCCACGACCAGTCCATCCCCGCCCTGCGGTCCACCGGGATCGGCGTGGGCGAGGACCGCCGTCCGGTGCGGCTGGACCTCAACGAACGGGAGTACGGCGGCGACGGCCCGCACGCCCTGCTCGTCGGCCCGGACATCCACGACCGGCACCGGTTCCTCGCCTCGACCGTCCGGGGCCTGGCGGAGGCGAACCCCAGGGACTCCGTCACGTTCGTCTGCGCCTGGCACGGCCACTCGGAGGCGCTGTCCACGCTCGCCGCGCTGCCCCAGGTGCTGTGGGCCCAGGACCTCGCCGCCCGGCCGGACGCGGCGACGGAGCTGCGCGACCTCGTGCGCCAGGGGCTGCGCGGGCGGGGCGGGGCGCAGCCGGTGCCCCGGCTCGTCATCGTCCTGGACGAATACGAGCGCATCCGCTACTCCAGCGCCGAGCTGGGGATCGTCGAGTCGCTGGCGGTCGTACGGAATCAGGGCGTCCATCTGCTCATCGCCGACGACCCCGCCGGCCAGCACACGCTCACCACCCGCCTCGGAGCGATCACCTGCCGCATCGAGCTCACCGGCCCGCGCCTGGGCCAGGGGCTGCTCCACGACGGGCTGTCCCGCCCCGTGCCGTTCCGCGCCGCGCCGCGGACCTTCGACGAGCAGCTCGCCGAGCTGGACGCCGAGCACAGCCGCGGCGTGCAGCTGCTGCGAGCCGGCGGGTGGTCGCAGGCGTACGGCGTGCTCAGCGGCGTCGTCTCGGCGCGGGTGGCGCTGCTGGGCCGCGACCACCCGGGCACGATGATGTCCCGGTACGAACGGGGCTTCGCCATGCTCGGGCTCGGGCGCCACCGGGAGGCGCTGGCGGAGTTCGAGTACGTCGACTCGGCCAGGACCGCGGCCCTCGGCCCGTATCACCCCGACACCCTGGACGCCCGCCAGCAGCACGCCTTCACGCTCGGGGTGCTCGGCCGGCACCAGGAGGCGTACGCGCTCTACAGCGGGGTATTGGCGAGCCGCAAGCAGGTCCAGGGCGCCCGCCACCCGGACACGCTGCGCTGCCAGCACAACGCGGCCTTCACGCTGGGCGCGCTCGGCCGCCACCGCGCGGCGTACGAACTGGCCCGGCAGGTGCTCACCGCCCGCATCGCGGTGCTGGGCGCGCAGCACCCGGACACCTTGGTGACGCGGCACGAGATGGGGCACATCCGGGTCAGGATGGGCGACTGGGAGGAGGCGCTGGCGCTGTACGAGACGGTCGCCCACGAACGCGCGAAGACCCTGGGCCCCGATCACCCGGACACGCTGGCCGCACGCGAGAGCGCCGCCCGGGCCCGCGCCCATCTCTCGGGTACCTCGTCCCAGCGACGTCGGCCGGAAGCCGAAGGCGGAGGTCCGGCGGCCCCCTAGGCTGCCCGGCGTGACGACTTCTGACTACACCGCGTACATCGCCTCCCTCCCCCGCATCCTCGCCGGCGCCGCCGCGCTCTGCCGCGACGCCGAGGGGCGCGTGCTGCTCGTCGAGCCCAACTACCGCGAGGGCTGGGCCCTGCCGGGCGGGACGATCGAGTCGGACCGCGGGGAGACCCCGCGCCAGGCGGCCCGCCGCGAGACGCTCGAGGAGATCGGCCTGGAGGTGGAGCTGGGCGCGCTGCTCGCCGTCGACTGGGTGCCGGGCGAGGGGCGTCCGCCGATCGCCGCGTATGTGTACGACGGCGGGGTGCTGAGCGACGAGCAGCTCCAGGCGATCTGCTTGCAGGAGGAGGAGTTGGACTCCTGGCGGCTGGCGGCCCGCGAGGAGGTCGCCGACTTCCTGCCGGTAGGGCTGGCGGGCCGGGTGCTGGCGGCGCTCGACGCGCTGGCGGCGGGGACCGGTCCTGTCGAGCTGGAGAACGGGCTGCCGCCGGTCTGAGCCGCTCGCCGGTCCCTCCGTCTGCTCCCCTCCGCCGGTCTGAGCCGCTCGCCGGTCTCTTCGTCTGCTCTTCTCCACCCGTCTGAGCTGCGGCTGCGCCCCGTCCACCCGGCTCGTCCGACGATCCTCCGGCAACTGGCTTGCCGCCCGCCCGCGTTCATACGTCGTTGGCCGGGCGGCCCCGGGCCGTGCACGCCCGCCGGGAAGCATCCCGATCCCCAGGACTACCCGGAGGGATCATGTACACGCACATGCGTGGCTTGCTGACGGCCGTCGTCACACTGGCCGTCGTGGCAATCGGCGGAGCCGCACCCGCGGCCCAGAACCCCACATTTCCGGCGCGCGACCTTCCCCCCAACGTCAATCGTCCAGCGCCTGTCGCCGTCAACCGCGCACTGCCCGCCTCGATCAGCGGCGGCGCCTGGAAGTCCGGGCACCTCCAGGGCATGGCCCTGGACCGCCGCAAGGGCTATATGTACTACTCCTTCACCAACATGCTGGTGAAGACGGATCTGCGGGGCAAGCCGGTCGGCTCGGTCACCGGATTCACCGGTCACCTCGGCGACGTGGACTTCAACTCCGCCGACGGACGCGTCTATGGCTCGCTCGAGTACAGCACCACCAAGGCGTACTACATAGCCGTCTTCGACGCGGACCGCATCACCCGGATGAACATGGACGCGCAGACCGCGGGCGTCGTCTCCACCGTCCATCTCAAGGAAGTGGTGCGGGACTACACCGCCGACATGAACGGCGACGGCGTCTTCGACGGCGACACGGCGAACACCCCCGACCACCGCTATGGATGCAGCGGAATCGACGGAGTCGCCTTCGGCCCGGCCTTCGGGCGAAGGGTCGGCCCCCAGAAGCTGACGGTCGCCTACGGGCTCTACTCCAACACCTCCCGCAAGGACAACGACCACCAGGTCCTGCTCCAGTACGACGTGCGCGGATGGAAGAAGTACGAGCGCCCGCTGAAGGAGTCGGCGCCGCACCGCAGCGGTCCCGACAAGGCCGACGGCAAGTACTTCGTCCGCACCGGCAACACCACCTACGGCGTGCAGAACCTGGAGTACGACGGCCACAGCGGCAACTGGCTGATGGCCGTGTACAAGGGCAAGAAGAAGACCTTCCCCAACTACTCCCTCTTCGTCGTCGACGGCAGGAAGGCCCCGGCCCTGGGCACGATCGGCGGCCAGGCGAAGCCGGAGCGCGGGCTGCTGCTGAAGCTGCTGGCCAAGGGCCTGCACCACAAGCCGTCGGGGACCTACGGCTGGCAGTCGGCCGGACAGTACGGTCTGATCGCGCTCGACGACGGCCGCTTCTACCTCGGCGAGGCGGGCACGACCGGCTCCGGGAGCGGCGCCAGGCAGACGGGCAAGGCGGTCATGCACCGCTGGACGGGCAAGACGCCGACGCCGTTCGCGAAGTCCCGCTGACCTCCCGCGCGGCGGCGAGCCGGGCCCGGGCGTATCAGACGGACCCGGGGAAATCGGCTCGCCGCCTGCGCGCCTCGCTGCGTAGGCTCGCCGTATGACTCTCGTGGCCATCCTCAGCGGGGCCGGCGTGTCCACGGACTCCGGCATCCCCGACTACCGCGGGCCGAACGGCCTGTGGCGCAAGGACCCGGAGGCCGAGAAGCTCGTCACGTACGACTACTACATGGCCGATCCGGAGATCCGCAGGCGCTCCTGGCAGATGCGGCGCACCAGCGCGACCTGGAGCGCGGAGCCGAACGCCGCACACCGCGCCGTCGCCGAGCTGGACCGCCGGCCCGGGATGGCCGTTCGGGTGATCACTCAGAACGTCGACGGACTCCACCAGCTGGGCGGCATGCCCGAGCGCAAGGTGCTCGAACTGCACGGCACGGCACGCGCGGTGACCTGCACCCGCTGCCACGCCCGCTCCTCGATGCGGGAGGCGCTGGAGCGCGTCGAGGCGGGCGAGGCGGACCCGGCGTGCCTGGTCTGCGGCGGAATCCTGAAGTCGGCGACGGTGATGTTCGGGGAGCGGCTCGACCCGGAGGTGCTGGGCCAGGCCATGGCCATCGCGAAGGCCAGCGAGGTCTTCATCGCGGTCGGCACGACCCTCCAGGTCCAGCCGGCGGCCTCGCTGGCGGGCATCGCGGCGGACCACGGGGCACGGCTGATCGTCGTGAACGCCGAGCCGACGCCGTACGACGAGCAGGCGGAGCAGGTCGTACGCGAGCCGATCGGCTCGGCGCTCCCGGAGCTGCTGAAGGAGCTCGCCTAACCGTCCGGAGCGGCCGCGTGGACGTCCGGAGCGCCGCGCGGGCGTCCGGGGCGGCGGCGCACCGGCTGGAGCGACACACCGCCTGGAACAGCGCACCGGCTAGAACAGCGCCTCGTCGGCCGCGCCGCGCTCATGCGCCAGCAGCCGCTGCTTGCGGTCCAGCCCGCCGCCGTACCCCACGAGGCTCCCCGTCGAGCCGATCACCCGATGGCAGGGGACGATGATCCCGATCGGGTTCTTTCCGTTGGCGAGGCCGACGGCCCGTGACGCCGACTTGCTCCCCAGCACCTCGGCCAGCTCGCCGTACGTCCGCGTCTGGCCGTAGGGAATCCTCAGCAGCTGCTCCCACACGCTGCGCTGGAAGTCCGTCCCCTCCAGCCGCAGCGGCAGGTCGAACTCCTCGAGGTCGCGGGCGAAGTACGCCTCCAGCTGGCGGATCGCCTCGCCGAAGGGCGCGGGGTCGCGGTCGCCGAAGGTCTCCTCGGGCGGCCGGTGGCGCTGCTCGCTCATATAGAGGCCGCTGAGCAGCCCGTCCGTGGCCACGAGGGTCAGCGGACCGTAGGGGCTGTCGACGACCGTGTGCTGCCTGTCTCCGTGCCTGTCTCCGTGCCTGTTTCCGTGCTTGTTTCCGTGCTTGTTTCCGGTGCTCATGGCGGAACGTCCTTACGCGGGGAGGAGGTTGACGGGGTGATCGCCGGTGGCCCAGAGGTACTGGACGGCGTACGCCCGCCAGGGCCGCCAGGCCGCGGCGCGCGCGGTCAGCGCGGCCGGCGTGGCGGGCAGGCCGAGCTCGGCCGCCGCGCGCCGCATGCCGAGGTCCGAGGGGAGGAAGGCGTCGGGGTCGCCGAGGGCGCGCATCGCGATCAGCTCGACCGTCCAGGGGCCGAAGCCCGGCAGCTCGGTCAGCTGGGCGCGCGCCCGGTCCCAGTCGCTGCCCGCATCGAGCCGGAGCGAGCCGTCCGCCAGGGCCCCGACGAGCGTGGTGAGGGTGGTGCGGCGGCTGCGGGGCAGCGCCAGCGTCTCGGGGTCCAGCGAGGCGAGCGCCTCGGACGCGGGGAAGAGGTGGGTGAGTCCGCCCTCGGGGTCGTCCACCGGGACGCCGTGCGCGGCGACCAGCCGGGCCGCGTGCGTACGGGCCGCCGCCGTCGACACCTGCTGCCCGAGCACCGCGCGGACGGCGAACTCCGCCGCGTCCACGGTCCGCGGCACCCGCCGGCCCGGCGCCTTGTCGACGATCGGGGCGAGCAGCGGATCGGTGCGCAGCTGGTCGTCGACGGCCTCCGGGTCGGCGTCGAGGTCGAGCATCCAGCGGCAGCGGCTGATCGCGATGGTGAGGTCGCGGAGGTCGGTGAGGGAGAGCCGGCAGGCGACGTGGCCGGGCTGCGGGGCCAGGGCGACGACGCCGTGCCCGTACGGCAGGGCGAGGGTGCGCCGGTACGCGCCGTCGCGCCACTCCTCGACGCCGGGGACGGCGGTGGCGGCGAGGTGCCCGAAGAGGTTTGTGGGGTTGAGCGGCGCGCGGTACGGGAGTCTGAGCGCGATCACTCCGGGTGTGGGCGGCGTCGCGGCGGCGCCCCGGGCGGCTCGGGCGCGCAGTTCGCCGGGGGCGAGCGCGAAGACCTCGCGGACGGTGTCGTTGAAGGTGCGGACGGAGGAGAACCCGGACGCGAACGCGACCTCGGCCATCGGCAGCCCGGTGGTCTCGATGAGCAGCCGCGCGGTCTGGGCGCGCTGGGCCCGGGCGAGCGCGAGGGGGCCGGCGCCGAGTTCAGCGAGGAGCTGGCGCTCGATCTGGCGGGTGGAGTAGCCGAGCCGGGCGGCGAGCCCCGGGACGCCTTCGCGGTCGACCACCCCGTCCCGGATGAGGCGCATGGCGCGGGCGACGGCGTCGGCGCGGGCGTTCCACTCGGGCGAGCCGGGGCTGGTGTCGGGCCGACAGCGTTTGCAGGCCCGGAATCCGGCCTGCTGGCAGGCGGCGGCGCTCGGGTAGAAGGTCATGTTCTCGACCTTCGGCGGCACGACCGGGCAGCTTGGCCGGCAGTAGATCCGGGTGGTCAGCACGGCGGTGAAGAACCAGCCGTCGAATCGGGCGTCCTTGGACTGGACGGCCCGGACGCAGCGCTCGGTATCGGTGTGCATACGTCCAGCATCGGGCACGGAGGCGGTCAGGGCTGGCGAGAAAACGACATCAACCCTGCTTGGCCAGCGCTCTCTCGAATTCGCTGTAGGCGTCTTCGCCAAAGAGCACGAACCGCACCTCGGCGACGGGCGCCGCGGCGGCCTCCCTGACCGTGCGGACGGCGATGCGCGCGCCGTCGTCCATGGGCCAGCCGTAGACGCCGGTCGAGATGGCGGGGAACGCGACGGTCCGCGCCCCCAACTCGGCCGCCACGCGCAGCGACTGCCGGTAGCAGGAGGCCAGCTGCTCGGAGCGGTCCTCGGTCCGCGACCAGACGGGCCCGACGGTGTGGATCACATACTGCGCGTCGAGGCGGCCGGCGGTGGTGGCCACGGCCTGCCCGGTGGGCAGCCCCTTGCCGTAGTGCGAGGCGCGCAGCGCGCGGCACTCCTGGAGGATCTCGGGGCCGCCGCGCCGGTGGATGGCGCCGTCGACGCCTCCGCCGCCGAGGAGCGAGGAGTTGGCGGCGTTGACGATGGCGTCCGCGTGCTGCTGGGTGATGTCGCCGTGGACGAGGGTGATGGCCGGCTGCTGGTCCATGGGCCCATCCTCCCTCGCCCGGCCGGCCTCAGCGAGGTCCATGGGCCCGTCCTCGCTCGGCCGGCCTCAGCGAGCACGGAGCCTGCGCCACACCGCCTTCGCCGCGTGGTGGCCCGACATGCCGTGCACGCCGGGGCCCGGCGGGGTCGCGGAGGAGCAGATGAACACCGACGGGTGCGCGGTCGCGTACGGAACGCGGGCGAGCCGGGGCCGGATCAGCGTCTGGATCCCAGTGAACGCCCCGCAGGCGATGTCCCCGCCGACGTAGTTCGCGTTGCGCGCGGCGAGCTGGGGCGGGCCGGCGACGGCGCGGGCCAGGACCAGGTCGCGGAAGCCGGGGGCGAAGCGCTCCAGCTGCCGCTCGACGGCCTCGGTGGCGTCGCCCTCCCAGCCGGCCGGCACATGGCCGTACGCCCACAGGATGTGCTTGCCCTCCGGGGCGCGGGACGGGTCGACGAGGGTGGGCTGGGCGGTGATCAGGAACGGCACGCTGGGGTCCTGGCCGGTGACGGCGGCGCGCAGGGCGGCCTCGATCTCCCCGGCCGTGGGGCCGATGTGCACCGTCCCCGCGGTGCGCGCCTCCTTGGCGGTCCAGGGGACCGGGCCCGACAGGGCGTAGTCGATCTTGAAGGCGGACGCGCCGTACTGATAGCCCTGGTAGGCCCGGCCCAGGCCTGCGATCCTGGCGAGCGCGGTCGGCGAGGTGTCGAAGACGTACGCCCGAGCCGGCGGCAGCTCGTCCAGCCGTTTGACCTCGGCCCCGGTGTGGATCGTCCCGCCCTGCTCGCGCAGATACGAGGCGAGGGCGTCGGAGATCGCCTGCGAGCCGCCGCGCGGCAGCGGCCAGCCCCGCTCATGGGCGGCGAGCGCGAAGACCAGGGCGATGCCGCTGGTCGCGATCCCGTTGGTGGGAGCTATGGCGTGGGCGGCCAGGCCCGTGAGCAGGGCGCGCGCCCGCTCGTCCTGGAAGCGGCGGGCGAGCCAGGTCACCGGCTGGAGCGCGGTCAGCCCGAACCGGGCCATACGGTACGGATCGCGGGGCAGCCCGTCCCAGGGCGTGCGCAGAAAGTCCGCGGCGAGGCTGTCCCAGTGACCGAGGTAGGGGGCGACGAGCCTGCGGTAGGCGCCCGCGTCGGCGGCGCCCAGCGACATGGCGCTCTCGCCGACCGACCGGCTGAGCACGGCGGCCCCGCCGTCGGGGAACGGATGGGCGAGCGGCAGTTCGGGGTGGAGCCATTCGAGGCCGTGCCGCGCGAGCGGCATCCGGGCGAACGCGGGCGAGCCGACGCCCAGCGGATGCACCGCCGAGCACGGGTCGTGGCGGAAGCCGGGGAGCGTCAGCTCCTCCGTCCTCGCTCCCCCGCCGACCGTCTCCAAAGCCTCGTACACCGCCACCGAGAAGCCGCGGCGGGCCAGTTCGGCGGCGGCCGTCAGTCCATTGGGTCCCGCCCCCACGACGACGGCATCGAGCATCGACGGCACCTTCGGACTCCTTTGTCAGCCGATGGCCAAGGGCCCCAGGATATTCCCGGGCGGCGTCGGCGGGGACCGGGGCCGCCCACCCGGCGGTCTAAGGGGCGGTCGGCCGCGGCGAGGTCCGCGGTGGACGCCGGGCGCCGTGCCCGTGTCCGTGCCGCTCAGCGCGAGAGCGGCCCGTTCAGCGCGAGAGCAGCCCGTGCACCCGTGCCGCCGTCGCCGCGTCCCTCGCCGCCGTGAACGGAAGGGCGTTGCCGCCGGTTATACGGAACGGCTCGCCCGCGAGCGTGGTGTGCGCGCCGCCCGCCTCGGTGACGAGCAGGATGCCCGCCGCGTGGTCCCAGGCCAGCTCCCAGGAGAAGGCGGTCGCGTCCAAAGCGCCGCGCGCGACCGCCAGATACTCCAGGCCCGCCGAGCCGCAGGGCCTGGCCTGCACGCCCGGCGCGTCCAGGCCGAGCAGCGCATGCTTCTGGTCGGGGGTCGTGTAGTCGGGGTGGGAGTGGGCGATCCGCAGGTCCGCCCCGGGCGCGGGCGAACCCGACGTGATCGGCTCGCCGTTGAGCCGCGCGCCGCCGCCTCGCACGGCGACGGCCATCTCGTCGAGCTCCGGCGCGTACGTCCAGGAGGCGAGCAGCTCGCCGTGGTGGGCGAGGGCGACCAGGGTGCAGAACCCGGGGTCGCCGTGGACGAACTGCCGGGTGCCGTCGACCGGGTCGACGATCCACACGGGCGCGTCGCCGTGCAGCGCCTCGTACACGGACGGGTCGGCGTGCACCGCCTCCTCGCCGACCACCACGGACCCGGGCAGCAGTGCGGTCAGGGACGCGACGAGGTGCTCCTCGGCGCGCTGGTCGGCGATCGTCACCAGGTCGTGCGGCCCGCTCTTCTGGTCGATCTCGTGCGCGGCGAGCTGCCGGAAGCGGGGCGTGATCTCGGCGGCGGCCGCCTTGCGAACCGCCTCCTCGACCTCGGCGAGAGAGCCGGGGCCGACGTTCGGGAATTCATCGATCATGCGTCCAGCTAAGCACGGCCCGCTGACATCGCGCCGTACGCCCAGCGCCGCACCGCGTCACCGTGCGTTCGCCTGGAGTTCGCGGCGAGGGCCGGTGCGGCGATCTGCGGGCCTCGGTCACCGACGGCGACCGGCCGCGCGCAGACGGTCACCTGTGCAGGTCAGCTCCGGCCGAGACCGGGTCGGCGGCCGTCGGCCGTAAACGGGTCGGATCCCGTCACCCGGGCAGGTCAGCTCCCGTCGGCCGAGAAGTGGTGGTAGTCCGGCCGCTGCCACCGGCCGCCCCACTCCCAGCCGACGTCGTCCATAGCGGTCGTCAGAGCGTCCCCGGGCCGGATCATGCCCTTGGCCGCCGAATCGTCGCGGTCCAGGTGCCGCGCGCCGGCCGGCGGGTGGACGGTCCCCGAGCCGTCGACGTACGGGTTCTCGAGCGGGTTGACGTCGACCGCGTCCCCATAGGAGTGCCGGGACACCCTGCCGGGGTCGCCCGTGACCGTCCGGCAGTTGAAGGCGGAGGTGTTGTCGTGCGCCATGGCCGCCTCGTCGTCTCCGTCGTAGCGGGCCATGACGTGCATGCGCCGGATCGGGTAGCGGTCCTCGAAGGCCTCGCCGAAGACGTGCAGCAGGGGGCGGACGGCGTCCTGATGGACGATCAGCTCGCCGCGGTGGACGCGTCCGTCGAACCCCCAGTGGTTCATCTCGATCAGCCGCAGCCGCTCGGGCGGCACCGGGCACCCGGGCCGGTGGCTCGCGCCGAGCTTGGCCTGCGGCACCTCGCCGACCCGCGCATGGAGCTGCGGCGGCGCGCCGTGGGCCTGGACGGGCGCGGCGGCGAGGACCAGGGCCAGGGCCAGGAGGGGCGCGGCGGCCCTGCGCGCGATGACCACCCTTCCATGCTGCTCTACCGGGCGGCGTCCTGCCCGACCGCTCCCCGCGCGAGCAGCAGCAGCGCGTCGACGAGGTCCTCGGCCGGGCCGCCCGTCGCCATGCGGCGCAGCTGGAGGCCCATGACCAGGGCGACGGTGGTGGCCGCGAGCCGTTCGGCGTCCGGGACGCCGAGTCCGGCGAGGATCTGCGCGGCGAGGCGGTCGTACGCCGCGAACGCCTCCGCCGCCGCCTCCCGCAGGCGCGGGTCGCGCCCCGCCTCGACGTACAGCTCGAAGGGGGCGATGTGCTCGCTGTCGAAGGAGGCGCCGCCCGCCACCTGCCCGGCGAGGGCCGCCGCGCCCTCGATGTCGACGCACTCGCTCTGGCACTCGTCGGCGAGCTCGGTGAAGCGGCGGGTCTCCTCGCGCACGAAGTGCAGCAGGCTCTCGCGGAGCAGCTCGTGCTGGGTCTCGAAGTGGTAGGTGACCGAGCCGAGCGAGACTCCCGCCTCCTTGGCGATCCGCCGGTTGGTGACCGCCGCCACGCCGTCCTTGCCGATGATGTGCAGCACGGCTGCGATGATGCGCTGTCTGGTGGGGGCCGAGCGGGCGGGACTGGACATGCCGGTCATTGTTCCACCGGCACGCTCCCCCGGCTGACAGGGGCGGGCGGACGCCGGTCGTGCCAGCGCTGGTCCGCTTCGAGTTGGGCGGCCAGCGAGATCAGCCGCTCCTCGGCGCCCTGCGGGCCCAGCAGCTGGGCCCCCACGGGAAGTCCGTCGGCCGTGATGCCCGCGGGGACGTTGACGCCGGGCCAGCCGAGGACGTTCCAGGGCCAGGCGTAGGGGCAGGCGGCGGCCATAGCTGTGTCGGTGCGCCAGGCGCTCAGCCCGTCGAACGCGCCGATGCGGGTCGGCGGGGCCGCGGTGGTGGGCGTGAGCACCACGTCGAACCCGGCGGTGTCGAAGATCGCGCCGATCCTCCGGTGCTGGCGGGCCTCCCGGGCGCGGGCGGCCCGCACGATCCGGCCGCCGAGCTGCCGCCCATGGCGCATGGCGCCGCGGGTACGCGGGTCCAGCAGCGCCGGGTCGGGGTGCAGGGCGGCGACCTGGGCGATGCCCGCGGTGGCGCGGGGCACGAAGGCGAGGCCGATCAGCCCGTAGCGCGGGCGGGCCTCCTCCACCTGGTGGCCGAGGCGGGCGAGGGCCTCGGCGAGCGCGGTGACGGCGCGGCGCACCTCGGGGTGGGGCGTGCTGCGGGTGAGGGTGAGCGGGGGCCGCCAGGCGAGCGCGATGCGCAGCCGGCCGGGGTCGCGGCGGGCGGCGGCCGACGCGTCGATCGGCTTCGGCCGGTGCAGGTCCTGGGCGTGCAGGCCCTGTACGACGTCGAGCAGGAGCGCGGCGTCGCCGACGGTGCGGGCGAGCGGCCCGTTGACGGTGAGGCCTTGGAAGGCGTCGGCGTAGGGGTGCACGGAGACCCGGCCGCGCTGCGGCTTGATGCCGACGAGATGGGTCCAAGCGGCGGGGATGCGGATCGAGCCGGCCCCGTCGGAGCCGAGGGCGGCGGGCACCAGCCCGGCGGCGACGGCGGCCGCCGATCCGCCGGAGGAGCCGCCCGGGGTGTGGTCCGTGGACCAGGGGTTGCGGGTGGCGCCGAAGGCGGGGCCCTCGGTGAACGGCCACTGGCCGAGCTCGCAGGAGTTGGTCTTGCCGACGATCACGGCCCCGGCAGCGCGGAGGCGGCGCACCGCCTCGCCGTCCGCGACGGCCGGCGGCATCTCGCCCCGGCAGCCGAAGAGGGTGGGCAGGCCGGCGACGTCCGTGTCGTCCTTGACGGCTATGGGCACGCCCAGCAGCGGCAGCCGCTCCCCCGCGGCCAGCCTCCGGTCCGCGTCCCTGGCCTCCTCGATCGCCGCTTCGCCGCGGACCCATCGGAAGGCGTTGATCGAGCTCTGGCTCGCCTCGATGCGCTCCACGGCGCCCGTCACGAGCGCCTCGGATGTGGCCAGCCCCTCCGTCAACAGACGTGTGTGCTCTGCCAGTCCGCCGAATTCCACTGTGGACACGACCGCCCCGCCTCCCTATTGTTCGTTCGAACGAACAGAACTACTGGAGGGTAACCAGATGCGCATCACCGGAGCAACCGTTCTGCTCACCGGAGTCACCGGAGGCATCGGCGGCGCTCTCGCCGCCGAACTGTCGGCGCGAGGAGCCGAGTTGGTGCTGACCGGCCGCCGTGCCGAGGCGGTCAAGCCGCTCGCCGACCGCTATGGCGCGCGCACGATCGTCGCCGACCTCGCGGACCCGGACGACGTACGCCGCCTCGCCGACGAGGCGGCCGACACGGACATACTGATCGCCAACGCCGCGCTGCCCTCCAGCGGCGACCTGCTGGAGTACACCCCCGACCAGCTCGACCGCGCTCTCGCGGTGAACCTCCGCGCCCCCGCCATGCTGGCCCGCCTGCTCTCGCCCGCCATGGTCGACGCCGGCCGCGGCCATCTCGCCTTCGTCGGCTCGATCTCGGGCAAGGCGGCCACCAAGTCCGCCTCGCTCTACTCCGCGACCAAGTTCGGACTGCGCGGCTTCGCGCTGGGCCTGCGCCAGGATCTGCACGGCACGGGCGTCGGCGTCTCCATCGTCCAGCCCGGCTTCGTACGCGATGTGGGCATGTTCGCCGCGACGGGCGCGGCGCTGCCGCCCGGGATGCGCACGGTCTCCCCGCGCCAGGTGGTGGCGGGCGTCGTGCGCGCGGTGGAGCGCGACGCGGCCGAGGTCAACGTCGCCCCGCTGGAGCTGAGGCTGCTGAGCGCCGTCGCCGGCCAGTTCCCGGGGTTCGCCGAGCGGGTGCAGCGCCTGGGCGCGGGCGACAGGACGCTCCGTCAGATGGTCGCCGCCCAGCGCTCCCGCCGCTGAGGCACGGCCCGCGCGCTCAGGCGCTCCGCTCGCGCTCCGGCAGCATCAGCACGGTGTACAGCCCGAGCGCCGCCGCGAGCCCCACCGCCCAGCCGTAGTCCGCGAGGGGCCTCAGGAAGGGGATCAGGCCCTCCTCGGGGAAGGGTCCCTTGCCCTCGGCGGAGTGCGAGCCGCCCACCGCCAGCAGCCCGCCGACCAGGAAGGCGGCCACGGCCCGCAGATTCCAGCCGGAGGCGTACCAGTAGCGCCCGCCCGGGGTGTAGAGCGCCGCGAGGTCCAAGACGGTCCGGCGGATGATCCAGTAGTCCGCGATGAGGATGCCCGCGACCGTGCCGAGCAGGCCGCCGACCAGCCCGAGCCAGGTGAAGATGTAGAGCTCGGGCGTCTCGGTCAGCTTCCACGGCATGATCAGTACGCCGACGACCCCGGAGATCAGCGCTCCCGCACGGAAGTCGATCAGCTTGGGCGCGAGGTTGGCGAGGTCGTACGCGGGCGAGACGACGTTCGCCGCGATGTTCACCGAGATCGTGGCGATCAGCACGGTCACCAGCGCGAAGAGCAGCCCGAAGACGTTGTCGGTCTTGGCGGCGAGCTGGACCGGGTCCCAGACCGCCGCTCCGTAGACCGCCTGGGAGCCGGAGGTGACGAAGACCGACAGCAGCGCGAAGAGCGTCATCGTGGTCGGCAGGCCGAGCGACTGGCCCCAGATCTGGGCGCGCTGGCCGGCGCCGAAGCGGGTGAAGTCGGGGATGTTCAGCGACAGGGTGGACCAGAAGGCGATCATGCCCATCAGCGCGGGGAAGAAGACCGGCCAGAAGTCCTCTCCCCAGCCCAGTTTGGAGGGCTGGTCGAGCAGCGGGCCGAGGCCGCCGGCCTTCATCGCGATCCAGACCAGCAGGACCACCGCGCCGACGATGACGAAGGGCGCCGCCCAGTTCTCGAAGCGGCGCAGCGCCTCCATCCCCCGGTAGATGATGGCGAGTTCGAGCGCCCAGAAGAGCACGAAGCACACCCAGAGCGTCCACGGCTGCCCGCCGACCTCCGTCGCGGTCGCCCAGCCGCCGAAGATCTTGCCGAGCAGGATGAAGATGCCCTGCCCGCCGATCCAGGTCTGGATGCCGAACCAGGCGCAGGCCACCCCGGCCCGGATCAGGGCCGGCAGGTTCGCCCCGATCAGCCCGAAGGAGGCGCGCGCGAGCACCGGGAAGGGAATGCCGTACTTGGGTCCCGCGTGGCCGGTGAGGAGCATCGGGAACAGCACGATCACATTGGCCAGGGCGATCGTGAAGACCGCCTGCTTCCAGTCCATGCCCAGGGCGACCAGGCCCGAGGCGAGCAGCCAGGACGGGATGTTGTGGGCCATGCCGACCCACAGGGCGGCGAAGTTGTAGGTGGTCCAGCGGCGCTTGGCGAGCGGAACCGGCAGCAGGTCGTCGTTGACGAAGCGGCCGTCGGCGGGGACGGCGCCCGGGGCGAGCTCGACGCGGCCGTCGTCGTGGGTGCGCGGTATGACGGTGTCGCTCATGGAGGGGAGCCTTCCGTTCAGGTACGAGCGCCTGCGTGCCGTTGCCGGGGCTCCGCCCCGAACCCGGCGCCCCGAGGGCGCCGGACTGTCCGTCGTCCGTGGTCGATCGCCGTACGGCCGGGCCCCCCGTCCCGGCCTCACCTCAGCGCGGGGATGACCTTCTCTCCGTACGCGTCGATGGTCGCCTCCTTGGCGTCGTGCATGTCGTAGACGGCGAACTGGTCGACGCCCAGCTCGCGCAGCGCCTTCAGCTTCTCGATGTGCGCCTCGGCCGGGCCGAGCAGACAGAAGCGGTCGACGATCTCGTCCGGCACGAAGTCCGTGGACGGATTGCCCGCGCGGCCGTGGTGGCTGTAGTCGTAGCCCTCGCGCGCCTTGATGTACGAGGTGAGGGCCTCGGGCACCAGATCGGAGTGCTCGCCGTACCGGGCGACCAGGTCGGCGACGTGGTTGCCGACCATGCCGCCGAACCAGCGGCACTGGTCGCGGGCGTGCTCGACGTCGTCGCCCACGTAGGCGGGCGCGGCGACGCAGATGGTCACCGAGGACGGGTCGCGCCCGGCGTCGGAGGCCGCGGTGCGCACGGCCTTGACCATCGTCTCGGTGAGATAGGGGTCGGCGAGCTGGAGGATGAACCCGTCGGCCTTCTGCCCGGCGAGCGCCAGCGCCTTGGGGCCGTAGGCGGCCATCCAGACCGGCAGCCGGCCCTCGCGCACCCACGGCAGCCGCAGCGGCTGCCCGTCGACGACGGCCTCGCGCCCCTCCGCCAGGTCGCGGATGACGTCGATCGCCTCGCCGAGGCGGGCGAGGGTGTTGGGCTTGCGCCCCGCGACGCGCATCGCCGAGTCGCCGCGGCCGATGCCGCACACCGTGCGGTTGCCGTGCATGTCGTTGAGCGTCGCGAAGGTGGAGGCGGTGACCTCCCAGGTCCGGGTCCCGGGGTTGGTCACCATCGGTCCGACGATGAGCTTGCTGGTGTGCTCGAGGATCTGGCTGTAGATCACGAAGGGCTCCTGCCAGAGCACCGCCGAGTCGAAAGTCCAGCCGTAGCGGAAGCCGTTGCGCTCCGCGCGCCGCATCAGGCCGACCACCGCCGAGGCCGGCGGGTCGGTCTGCAGGACAAGTCCGAAGTCCATGGCCTGGCCACTCCTAGATGAGGAACTTCAGCACCCCTGAGTGAAGTGCTAGAGGAGGTACTGACAGGTGCCGCGGGGCGTGTACTGGCCGTGTCCCGCCCGGCCGGTGAAGTCCCGCTCGTCGATGACGACGTCGCCGCGCGAGAGCACGGTCTCCACCCGGCCGGTGATCCGCCTGCCTTCGTACGCCGAGTAGTCGACGTTCATGTGATGGGTCTGGGCCGAGATGGTCTGCTCGGCGTGCGGGTCGTAGACGACGACGTCGGCGTCGGCGCCCGGGGCGATGGTCCCCTTCTTGGGGTAGAGCCCGAACATCCTGGCCGGGGTGGCGCACGCGATCTCGATCCAGCGCCGCCGGGTCAGATGCCCGTCCAGGACCGCCTGGTGGAGCAGGTCCATCCGGTGCTCCACGCCGGGCAGTCCGTTGGGGATCTTGGAGAAGTCGCCGCGGCCCAGCTCCTTCTGCCCCGTGAAGCAGAACGGGCAGTGGTCCGTGGAGACGACCTGGAGGTCGTTGGTGCGCAGTCCGCGCCAGAGCGCCGCCTGGTGCACCTTGGGCCGCAGCGGAGTCGAGCACACGTACTTCGCGCCCTCGAAGTCCGGCTCGGCGAGGTTGTCGGTGGACAGGAAGAGGTACTGCGGGCAGGTCTCGCCGAAGACGTTGAGCCCCATGTCACGCGCGGTGGCGAGCTCGGCGACGGCCTCCTCGGCCGAGACGTGCACGACGTACAGCGGCGCTCCGGCGACCCGGGCGAGCTGGATCGCGCGGTGGGTGGCCTCGGCCTCCAGCAGGACCTTGCGCACCTCGCCGTGGTGGCGGGGGTCGGTCTCGCCGCGCTGGAGGGCCTGTTCGACCAGGACGTCGATCGCGATGCCGTTCTCGGCGTGCATCATGATCAGCCCGCCGTTGCCGGCGGAGCGCTGCATGGCGCGCAGGATCTGGCCGTCGTCGCTGTAGAAGACGCCGGGGTAGGCCATGAAGAGCTTGAAGGAGGTGATGCCCTCCTCCACCAGCAGGTCCATCTCCTTCAGCGAACGCTCGTTGACGTCGGAGAGGATCATGTGGAACGCGTAGTCGATCGCGCACTTGCCGTCGGCCTTGGCGTACCAGGCGTCCAGGCCCTCGCGCAGCGAGTGCCCGACGGACTGGACGGCGAAGTCGACGATGGTGGTGGTGCCGCCCCAGGCGGCGGCCCGCGTCCCGGTCTCGAAGGTGTCCGAGGCGAAGGTTCCGCCGAACGGCAGCTCCATATGGGTGTGGGCGTCGACGCCGCCCGGGATGACGTACTTGTTCGTCGCGTCGATGGTGCGGCCTGCGGTCCAGGACTCCGCGGTGGGCGAGCCGTGCGCGGCGAGCGCGGCGATCCGGCCGTCCTCGATCAGTACGTCGGCGTGCATCTCGTCCGCGGCGGTGATGACCAGGCCGCCCCGGATCAGGGTGCGGATGCTGCTCATGCTCCCTCTGCTCCCTCTCAGTACGGTCAAGCTCGGTACGGTCAGGCTCAGTACGGTCGGTGCGGTCAGTGCGGTCGGGCTCAGTACGGTCGGGTCGGCGCGGCACGCTCGGCGCCTCGCGCTCTCCGTTCGCTCGGCCCTCCTCCGGGGCGCCCTGGACCTGGACTACAGGCTGCGGAGCGCCTGTTCGAGGATCGACGCGCCTTCCTCCGCCTCGGCCACGGTCAGCGACAGCGGCGGGGCGATGCGCAGGACGCTGGTGTCGTGGCCGCCGCCCTTGCCGATCAGCAGCCCGCCGTCGCGGGCGGCCTCCAGCACGGCCGACGCGGCCTCGGGGTTGGCCTCGTCGGTGCCCGGCTTGACCAGTTCGATGCCGGCCATCAGACCCCGGCCGCGCACCTCCCGCACCTCCGGCACGCCCGCGCCGATCGCGCGCAGCCGCTCCAGGAGCAGTCCGCCCACCCGGCGGGCGTTGCCCTGGAGGTCGTGCTCCAGCAGATACGAGAGGTTGGCGAGGCCGGCCGCCATGGTGACCGGCGAGCCGCCGAACGTCGAGATGGAGTTGGCGTCCAGGCAGTTCATGATCTCCGCGCGGGCGACGACGCCCCCGATGGACATGCCGTTGCCGATGCCCTTGGCGAAGGTGAGGACGTCCGGCGGCCCGTTGACGCCGTGCGCCTGCCAGCCCCAGAAGTGCTCGCCGGTGCGGCCCCAGCCGGTCTGCACCTCGTCCGAGATCCACAGGATGCCGTGCCGGTCGAGCACTTCGCGGAACGCGGCGTACAGACCGTCCGGCGGCGAGGTGAAGCCGCCGACGCCCTGGATGGGCTCGGCGATCAGCGCGGCGACGTCGCGCGTGTGGCCGAGCAGGTCCTCGAGGTCGGCGACGCACGCCTCGACGAACTGCGCGTCCGACAGATGGGAATAGGGCCCCCGGGTGCGGACGCCGCCGTGCACGTACAGCGTCTGCAGCGGCGAGAGACTGGTCGGCGACCAGCCTCGGTTGCCGGTGATGGAGACGGCCGAGAAGGAGCGGCCGTGGTAGCTGTTGCGCATCGCCAGGATCTGGTTGGAGCGGCGGTAGGCGGTGGCGAGCAGCAGGGCGGTGTCGTTGGCCTCGGTGCCCGAGGTGGTGAAGAAGACCCGGGCGTCGGGGATCTGGGAGAGGGTGGCCACCCGCTCGGCGAGGTCGACCATAGGGCGGTTGAGGTAGAGCGTCGAGCTATGGATGATCCGCTCGGACTGCTCGCTGATCGCCTTGGTGACCTCGGGCAGCGCGTGGGCGGTCATGGTGGTGAGGATGCCGCCGAAGAAGTCCAGGTAGCGCCTGCCGTCGGCGTCCCAGACGTGGCGGCCCTCGCCGTGCGTGATCTCTATGGGCTGCTTGTAGTAGAGCGCGACCCAGTCGGGGATGACGGCCTTGTGGCGGGCGTAGAGGTCGTTCACGGCTGGACCAGCCCCTCGTAGGCGTCGGGGCGCCGGTCTCGGTAGAACGCCCACTGCTGGCGCACCTCCTCGATCAGCCCGAAGTCGAGGTCCCGCACCACCAGTTCCTCCTCCTTGTCGCTGGCGACCTCGCCGACGAACTGGCCGCGCGGGTCGACGAAGTAGCTGGTGCCGTAGAAGTCGTTGTCGCCGTACTCCTCCTGGCCGACGCGGTTGATCGCGGCCACGAAGTAGGCGTTGGCGACGGCGGACGCGGGCTGCTCCAGCTGCCATAGATGCCCGGACAGGCCGCGCGAGGTGGCGGAGGGGTTGTAGACCAGCTGAGCGCCGTTGAGGCCCAGTTGCCGCCAGCCCTCGGGGAAGTGCCGGTCGTAGCAGATGTAGACGCCGACCTTGCCGACGGCCGTCTCGAAGACGGGCCAGCCGAGGTTTCCGGGTTTGAAGTAGTACTTCTCCCAGAAGCCCTTCACCTGGGGGATGTGGTGCTTGCGGTACTTGCCGAGATACGCGCCGTCGGCGTCGATCACGGCGGCGGTGTTGTAGTAGAAGCCCGAGCCGTCGATCTCGAAGACCGGGACGACGACCACCATGCCGGTCTCGCGGGCGAGGTCCTGCATCCGGCGCACGGTGGGGCCGTCGGGGACCGGCTCGGCCCAGCGGTAGTGCTCCGCCTCCTGGACCTGGCAGAAGTACGGAGCGTTGAAGACCTCTTGGAAGCCGATGACCTTGGCGCCCTGCCGGGCCGCCTCTCTGGCGTGTTGCTCATGTTTGGCAATCATGGAATCGGTGTCGCCGGTCCAGGTCGCCTGGACGAGCGCGGCGCGTACGACATCAGCCATGAGGTGCTCCTTCGACGGCGCGTCAACGAGCTTCTACGCACGTAGATGCGGTGCGTAGGAGGAGAACGTAAGCCCCGTCACACACTGGGGCAAGACCATCGTCATTAACCCGCAGAGTCGATCATGTTTCGCACCCGAGCGGTCCACACCGAACGGGTTCAGCCGCCGAGGTGGCCTGCCACGCGCAGCGCGTGGACGAGATCGCGCTCACGGCCTGCGGAGATCGCACGCGCGGCCGACAGCAGTCGCGGCACGAGCCGACGCGGGTCGCGATCGGCGATCTTGGCGGTCTCCTCGGCGGTGCGCACCTGTACGAAGGCGGTCAGCAACGCGCCCGCCTGGGGCTCGCGGCCCTCGTCCTCCAGCGTAAGCACAGCGGAGGCGATCTCGTCGGCGGAACGGGCGACTCCCTGCCGCAGCAGCTGGCGGCCGTCCTCGACATGGCCTTCGGCGGCGAGCGCGTCGGCCGCGGCCGAGAGCTGTAAGGCCGGCTGGGAGGCGACCTCCCAGAGCAGCGTCTGCCAGTCGGCGTCGAGGCCCGCGCGGTGGAGTTCGGCGGCGATCACGGGCAGCCAGGGGGCGGGCCGGCCGGCGGCCTCGCAGAGCAGGACGTGGGCCTCGCCGCCGCGGCCCTGCGCGCGGAGCCCGACGAGTTCGGCGACGGTATCGCGGGCGGCGCGCAGCGCGCCCTCGGGAGGGGGCGGCGCGGCGGGGGCGTGGTCCGCGGGAGCGGCGGCGCCGCCATAGCGGGCGCCGCGGCGTACGCCGTCGGCGACGGGCAGCAGGGGAACGGCGGCGACCTCGCGACCCTCGTCCTCCACTCCGGCGAACCGGGCGCCGCGGGGGCGTCGTTTCTTGGCGGGTTTGGCGGGCTTGCCGGGCTTGCCGGGCTTGCCGGGCTTGCCGGCTGGGGCGGGCTTCTCGGACCACGCGGGGGGCGCGGGCTGGGCAGGGCGGTCGAGTGGCGCGTCGTAGGCGGGCGTCTGCGGGGCGGGGGCGTCCTGGCCCGCGTCGGTGAAGGCGGACCACGTTTGCGCCTGGGGACCCGGCTCGGGCGGGAGATGGGGCTCGAAGGGGGGCTCGACCTGGGGCTGGGTCGGGATCTCGGACTGCGGGAGGGCCGGGGTTTGGGCTTGGATCTGGTCCTGCGCCTGAGCTTGGGTCTGGGCCTCGAACCGGGCCTGGGCGTCGGCCTCTGCCTGCGCCTGGGCCTGGACCTCGAACTGGGCCTGGGCCTGAGCTTGGGTCTGAGCCTGACCCTCGAACTGGGCCTGCGTCTCGGCCTCGAACCGGGCCTGGGCGTCGGCCTCAGCCTGGGCTTGGGTCGGAGCCTGAGCTCGGGCCTCGAACCGGGCCTGGGCGTCGGTCTCAGCCTGCGCCTGGGCCTCGAACCGGGCCTGCGCCTGGGCCTGGGGCTGGCCCTGAGCCTGCGCCTCGGCCTGGGCCTCGAACCGGGCCCGGACCTGAGCTTGGGTCTGAGTCTGACCTTCGAACTGGGCCTGCGCCTCGGCCTCGAACCGCGCCTGGGCCCGCGCCTCGGCCTCACCCTGGGCCCCGAACCGCGCCTCCGCGTCGGCGCGGGTCCCCCGTTCCCACCCCGCGAGCCTTGAGTGGATCTCCGCGACGCGGGCCGTCGCTCGGGTGTGGTCGTCGCGGGTCCAGGCCAGTTCATGGGCGAGCTGTTCGGCCTCCGCCGTGCCCTGCGCCGTCGTGCTCAGCAGATGCAGCAGCTCCTCGGTCCGGGCCCTCGCGTACGTCTGCTCGCGCAGCATCAGCTCCAGCCGCTCCGTCAGCGCCTCGCGCCCGCCCGGCTGCCGGTCGTGGACCGCTGCGGCGGCCGCGTGCAGCCCCGACGCGCGGACGGCCTCGGCCTGCGCGGCGGCCTCGCCGCGCACCCCCGCGAGGTCCTGGAGCAGCGCCTCCACCACGTCCCAGGGCGGTATCTCGGTCCCGTCGAGGCAGGCCCGCATCCCGTCGGGGTCCCGCTGCCAGAAGATCGCGCACCAGCCGTCCCCGGGGTCGAGCAGCGCGACCAGGTCCCGCAGATATCGCGCGAACACATCCGCTTCCACCGGAAGTCGATGCACCGTCACCGCCGTCCCGCCCCACCGTCGAACTGGAGTCTTCCGGTCCTTTAGGCACCGGAGGCATTCGACCGCAGTTGTGTTACGACGCTGCTACGCGCTGTTTTCAGATAGTGACCGCGATGCCGGTGTGCGGGCGCTTGCCGAGGCGCACGACCGTCGCGGGCCAGTCGACCAGCCAGTACTGCCAGGTGTACTTGCGCGCCAGCAGCTTGCGGACCCGGCCCGTGCCGGCCTCGTCCAGCAGCCGGGCGGTGCCCTCGGCGCTCGGCGCGCCCTCCGCGATCCGGCCGCGCGCGTCGCAGACCGTGACGACGACACGGGTGTCGTTGCGCAGCCGCTTGATCTTCCACGCGTCGGAGCGGGACCAGACGAACAGCTCGCCGCCGTCCGCCGCGAACCACACGGGCGTGGCGACTCCCGTCCCGTTCTTACGGAACGTGGTCAGGCTGATGTACCGGGCGCCGGCGAAGTCCTCGATGCTCACGAGCGGAGCCTACGCCGCTTCCCGGGCGACCGCGGCCGCCGGCTAGGCCGCGGGGGCCAGCGCGCAGCTCGTCACCAGCTCGTCCATGGAGAGGCCGAGCACCGCGGCCAGCGCCGCCACCGTGAAGAAGGCGGGGGTCGGGGCGCGGCCCGTCTCGATCTTGCGCAGCGTCTCAGGGGAGATCCCGGCGGCCCCGGCGATCTCCACCATGCTGCGCTCGGCGCGCGCCAGGCGCAGCAGCCGGCCGAGCCGCTCGCCGCGTTCGCGTTCTTCTGGGGTGAGAGGGGTACGGACCATGGCGTTATTCTAATGCCGGTATTCATATACCGGAAGGACCGGTATAGTAATTGGCATGGTGGAGATCAAGACAGACGCCTCGATCGAGGCGATGCGCGAGGCCGGCCGCGTCGTCGCCCAGGCTCTCGCGGCGGTCCAGGACAAGGCGGCGGTCGGCGTCAGCCTCCGCGAGCTCGACAGAGCGGCCCGCGCGGTCCTCGTAGCGTCCGGCGCCGGCTCGCCCTTCCTCGACTACCGCCCCGACTGGGCGCCGACCCCCTTCCCGGCCGTCGTCTGCACGTCCGTGAACGACGCGATCGTGCACGGCATCCCCGACGACTACCGGCTGCGCGACGGCGACCTGGTGAGCGTCGACTGCGGCGCGATCCGCGGCGGCTGGGTCGGGGACGCGGCGGTCAGCTTCACGGTCGGGACCGCCCGCCCCGAGGACGTGCGGCTGATCCGCATCGCCGAGCGGGCCCTGGAGGCGGGCATCGCGGCCGCCGTCGTCGGCAACCGCATCGGGGACATCGCCCATGCCGTCGGCCGGGTCTGCCGCACCGCCGGATACGGCATCCCGGACGGCTTCGGCGGCCACGGCGTGGGCCGCCAGATGCACGAGGACCCGGGCGTGCCGAACGAGGGGCGGCCGGGCCGGGGCATGCCGCTGCGCCACGGCATGGTGCTCGCGATCGAGCCCATGGTGATCGCCAGCGGCTCTGACTGGCACTACACCGCGGACGACGGCTGGACGATCCGTACAACGGACGGCAGCCGCGCCTCGCACGCCGAGCACACGGTGGCGATCACGGACGACGGCCCGCGGATCCTCACCGCACTGTGACCCGGACGGCGACCCCGGGCGGTCACCCGCACCGCGACCCGGGCGGCTCGCACCGCCCGGACGCGCCGCCCGGACCCCCGGCCAGGTCTGGCGATCCGGCCAGGCTGACGACCCGGCCGGATTGACGTTCCGTCAGTTCAGGCGCGCGTCTCAGTTGTCCGCCAGGAACTGCCGCGCGAGCGAGTCGCCGAGCTCGACCGCGGCGCTGTGGCTCTCGATCGGCGTCGCCTTGGAGTTCTTGAACAGGATGTACGCCACCCCCGACGCGACCCCGCCCGTCCGCGGATCCGGGTCGATGTCCAGCGCCTTGGCGGCTGCGTAGGAGGCCTCGCCGATGATGCCGACGGGTCCTGTGTCGCCCACGACGGCGTACTCGACCTTGCCGTCGTAGACGACCGCCGCCACGGAACCGCCGGAGATTTCGGACGTCTTGTAGTTCCAGGCAGTGCTGGGGCTCGGCACGACGACGAACGGCAGCTTCGCCGAGTTGAGATGCTTGCCGTCGGACTGCTGGAAAGCGGTGTTGGGCTGGAACCACGGGTCGGTCGTGGCGTTGCACTGGGTGGTCCGCTGACCGTCGCAGTCGATGTCCATGTCGGCTTTCCAGTAGACCGCCCCCTTGAGCCCGCACACCGGCACAGTCGCGCCGGCGGCCGCGTCCGTGCGGTACTTGCCCTTGGAGATCTGGGTGCAGCTGCCGAGCTCGGCGAGCAGATCGGCCGCGGACACCGACCCCTCCACAGGCACGGAGGCCTCCACAGGCGCCGAGCGCTCCGAGCCCTCCACAGGCGCCGAGGACTCCGCATGCACCGAGCCGTCCGCATGGTCCGAGGCATCCGCATGCCCCGAGGCCTCCAGACGCGGCATGGATCCATCCTCAGGCATGGATCCATCCTCCAAGCCCTCCAGGCGCTCGCCGCTCGCGCTCGCCTCCTGGAAGGCGGCGCTCAAAGGGGTGTCGGCCGAGGCGGCGGCGGGCAGGGCGGCGGCCGCGAGCAGGGCGGCGCCGCCGGCCACGGCGAGGGCTGAGTGTCGAATGCGCACAGGGAGCCTTTCTGTTCAGACAGCTCCCTACCCCTGATGCGCCGGCCCGCCTCCGGTCAGCCGCCGGACGGGTTACGCCCGGCGGCTGTTCGGACCTGTCCTGCGGCTAGCGCCCCGAGCCGTGGCTCGGGTGGACGACCATCGCCGAGCCGCCGCCGCGCCGGACCTTCTCCGCCGCCGCGAGCCATCGCCCGTCCGGCAGCCGCTCGATCGCGGTCGCCGCGCCGATCTCCGGGTTCTGCCGGAAGCCGTGCCCGATCGCCTCGAGCTCCGCCCGCAGCTTGCTGTCCCACAGACCGGGCTCGATCTCGGTCGTCGGCTGATTGCGCTGGCTGGCGCGCGGGGCCGCGATGGCCTCCACCAGCGGCAGACCCCGGTCCAGACGACCCGTCAGCGTCTGCAGCACCGTGGTGATGATGGTCGCGCCGCCCGGGGAGCCCAGCGCCAGCACCGGCCGGCCGTCCTCCAGGACGATCGTCGGCGACATCGACGAGCGCGGGCGCTTGCCCGGGCCCGGCAGATTCGGGTCGTGGACCGCGGGGTTCGCCGGGGCGAAGGAGAAGTCGGTCAGCTCGTTGTTGAGCAGGAAGCCGCGTCCCGGCACGGTGATGCCGCTGCCGCCCGTCGACTCGATGGTGAGGGTGTACGCGACGACGTTGCCCCATTTGTCGGCGGCCGTCAGATGCGTGGTGTTCTCGCCCTCGTACGTGGTGGGGGCCGGCGTGCCCGAACCCCCGCACCGCGCCGGCTTCCTGGGATCGCCGGGCGCGAGCGGGCTGGCGAGCACCGCGTCGTCCTTGATCAGGCACTCGCGCGAGTCGGCGAACCGCTGCGAGAGCAGGCCCTTGGTCGGCACGTCCTCGAAGGCCGGGTCGCCGACCCACCGTCCCCGGTCCGCGAAGGCGATACGGCTCGCCTCGATCATGCGGTGCAGATACTGGGTCTGCGAGACCTCGGACAGGTCGGTCCGCTCCAGGATGTTCAGCGCCTCGCCGACGGTCGTGCCGCCCGACGAGGACGGCGCCATGCTGTAGACGTCCAGACCGCGGTAGTTCGTCTTGGTGGGCGCGCGCCGGATGGTCTCGTAGGACCGCAGGTCCCGCAGGGTCAGATCGCCGGAGCGCACGACCCGGGTCGCCTTCGGGCTCACCGGGGGCCTCTGCACCGTGCGGACGATGTCCTCGGCCAGCTTCCCCTCGTAGAGCGCGCCGACGCCCTTGCGTCCCAGCTCCCCGTAGGTGCGCGCCAGATCGGGGTTCTTGATGACCGACCCGACGACGGGCAGCCGCCCGCCGGGCAGGAACAGCTCGGCCGTGGCGGGGAAGTCGGCGAAGCGCGCCTCGTTGGCCGCGGTCTGCGAGCGGAACGTCTCGTCGACGGTGAAGCCGTCCTTCGCCAGCCGCTCCGCGGGCTTCAGCAGCTGCCGCAGCGGCCGGGTGCCCCAGGCGTCGAGCGCGGCCTCCCAGGTCGCCGGGGTGCCGGGGACGCCGACCCCGCGGCCGCTCGTCATGCCCTCCTCGAACGGGATGGGCTTGCCGTTCTCCAGGAACAGGGACGCGTCCGCCGAGCGCGGGGCGGTCTCGCGGCCGTCGACGGTGTGGACCTGACGGGAGCGGGCGTCGTAGTAGACGAAGTAGCCTCCGCCGCCGATGCCCGCGGAGTACGGCTCGGTGACGCCGAGGGCGGCGGCGGTCGCGACGGCCGCGTCCACGGCGTTTCCGCCGCGCCGCAGCACCTCGATGCCGGCCGCCGAGGCGTCCGCGTCGACGCTGGAGACCGCGCCGCCGTATCCGGCCGCCACCGGCGTCTTGACGGGCGCTGTGTCCGCCGCCGCCCCCGCCGGCGGGGAGTGGGTCGGCGGGGCGGCCGCTCCGATCGAGACAACGGCCGCTGCAACGGCCAAAAACGAGACATTCCGTGCGGCGGAACGACGCATCCGTACCTCCAGTCAACGTACGTCTGCGCAGCGTAACTTCACCGCCGGTCCGACGTCAGGACCGCCTCGAACAACGGTCCGCCTCACCGCTAACATGCGCGCCCATGACGGACGACGTACGCAACATCGTGCTCGGCGTGGCGGCCACCGGGATCAGCGCGACTCTCGGCTGGCTCGCCCGCACCTACCTCTGGCGGCGCAGACTCCGCCGCAAGCAGGCGTTCTTCGGGCTGCCGGGCAACTCGGAGTCCCTGCTCGTCGTCAACCGCGAGGCCGGCCGCGACGGCTCGGTGCACCGCTTCGACGTCTTCGCGCTGCTCGAGCTCGCCGCCCTGATCAAGGACTGCGGGGCGAACGCCCAGATCGTCTGGCACGACATAGCCCAGCAGGGCTTCGGCGAGCGCACGGAGTTCTGCGTGGGCGGCCCGGTGGTCAATCGCCGGATGGCCGCCCATCTGCAGTCCCTGCTCCCCGGCATCAAGATCAACACCGAGCCCGAACCGGGCCCTGACCAGGGTGCTTTCCAGATCGGCTCGGAGCAGTACCGCATGGAGCCCGGTGTCTGCGAGTACGTGCTGCTGGCACGGCTGACCGCCGGGCAGGACGCCCGGCCGGTCTTCCTCTTCTGCGGCCAGCGCGCCATCACCAACCAGGCGGCCACCCGCTATCTGGCCCGCAACCACACCAAGCTCAGCCGCAAGCACGGCGGCAACTCGTTCTGTCTGCTGCTGAAGGTCACCAACTCCCAGGCGTACGGGCCCGACGTGGTGGAGCTGGTCGCCGATGTGACGCGCACCGCCCAGGCCCCGCTCCCGGTGGGGCGCGCCTCGCACCGCGCGGCCGACTGACGGCTCCCCGGCCGCGCTCGGCCCGCCAGACCCCGGGCGCTAGGCCGCGGTGAGCGGAAGCGCCTTGATCCCGTTGATGAAGTTGGACACGAGCCGGCGCGGCGGTCCCGCGCTCACGGTCGCCGGCAGCACGTCGAGCGCCTCCTCGTGCAGCACCCGCAGCTGCAGCCGGGCGAAGTGCGCGCCAAGGCAGACGTGCGGTCCGTCCCCGAAGGAGACGTGCGGGTTCGGGGAGCGGGAGAGGTCGAGGCCCTGCGGCGCGTCGAAGACCCGTTCGTCGTAGTTGGCGGAGGCGTGGAAGACGACGACCTTCTCCCCCGCCCGGATCCGCTCTCCGGCCAGAGTCGTATCCCGCCTCGCCGTGCGCCGGAAGCTGAGCACGGGCGGATGGCACCGCAGCAACTCCTCCACGGCCCGGCCCAGGTCCGCCTCCCCCGCCCGCAGCGCGCGCTGCGCGTCCGGGTGCTCGGCCAGCGCGAGGAAGCCGCCGGGGGCGGCGCTGCGCACGGTGTCGTTGCCGGCGACCGTGAGCAGGAAGAAGAACATCTCCAGCTCGGCGTCCAGGAGCTCGGAGTGCGCGAGCGAGGTCATGACGTCGTCGGCGGGCCGGCGCCGCTTGTAGGCGGCGAGCTGACGGGCGTACGCGAACATCTCCTCCAGCATCGCCGGCGAGCGGGGGTTGACGGGCCGGCCGTCGGCCGCGAGCTCGGTCGGCTCGTCCGGGTCCTGGTACGCGATGACCCGCTCGGTCCACTTCAGCAGCAGCGCCCGGTCGGACTCGGGCACTCCGAGCAGGTCGGACAGGTTGAGCAGGGCGTAGTCGTCGGTGACGGCCGCGACCATGTCGAAGACGGGCCCCGACGCGCGCGCCTCGGTCAGCAGCCGGCGGGCGCGCCTGCGTGCGCCGTCGGCGAAGCGGTCGACGCGGGCGGGCGTGAAGGCCCGGCTGACCAGCCGCCGCAGCCGGCTGTGGTCCGAGGGCGACTGGCCCGCGAAGCGAGGCGAGGGGTCCTGGTTGAGCATCATGCGCCGGATGAAAGGCAGATCGGCCGGATCGGGGTCGCGGATCTGGGTGGCCCCGAGATGGGAGGAGTACGTCTGGGAGTCCTTGAGCACGCGGACGACGTCGGCGTGCCGGGTGATCGCCCAGAAGCCCGGGCCGGCGGGCCAGCCCAGGACTTCGTACTCCTCCTGCCAGGCCGCCGGGCGGCTCTCGCGCAGCTCGCGGAAGGCGTCGTGCGGCAGCCCTCGGGCGTAGATCCGCGGGTCGAAGACGTCGGGCACGTCGTCGCTGGGGCGGTGCGCAGCGGTCATGCGTGCACTCTTACCCCGTGTCGTCCGCCCTCAGGAAGTCCTCGACCGTGCGGATCAGCTGGAGCGGCGTCTCGTCCATCGCGTGGTGTCCGGCGCACTCCAGCTCGACCAGCTCGCCGCGGGAGTAGGTGCGCAGCCACGTGGTGCGCATGAAGTCCGCGCTGATGGCCTTGTCGAGCGCCCCGGTCACCGCGAGCGCCGGGGTGGGCGATCCGGCCACCTCGGCCTGGAAGTCCTCGCCGGCCCAGGAGTCGAGCCAGGCGCGGAAGGCCCTGGGGTCGCTGCGGGAGAGCGAGCGGTCGACCATGCGGTCCAGCCACGCGGCAGGTCGCACGGAGCCGGTGGTGTAGTCGATGATGGCGCGCCGGTTGGCGGGCTTCTCGGCCGCGCAGGCGAACACCTCCCACTGCTCCGGCGGCATCTTCAGGCCGCTCGGGGGCACCGGGGAGATGCCGGCCAGGCGGCGCACCCGGCCGGGGGCCGCGGCGAGGACGCGTTGGGCGACGGATGCGCCCATGGAGTGCCCGACGAGCGAGAACGAGTCCCAGCCGAGGCGGTCGGCGAGCGCGAGGACGTCGCCGGCGCCTTCGCTCGTGGTGTACGAGCCGGGCAGGTCGCGGGCCTCGCCATAGCCGCGCAGATCGACGAAGAGGTAGGTGAAGTGCTCCCGGTCGAGGTCCGGCAGCACGGTGGCGTAGTCGGCGCGGTCGGCGAGCCAGCCGTGCACGGCGATGATCCGGTGGGGGCCGGATCCGTGCAGTGAATGGGGCAGGAGGAGGGGGGCGGCCACTGCTTCTCCGATCGGCGGCGGAGGCGTAGGGCACCACGGTGATGTCAACTCCCCCGCCGGGCAAGGCCGGTGGGGGGCCGCCGGATGCCTACTGGCCTGTTTCGTGCGCTGCCGCGAGCCCTACCGGCGCGTACGCGCGCACCGCCCCGATCATTTCGGCCGGATCCAGATCGAAGACCGCTGTCTCGAAACAGAGCCCCTCGGCGCGCGCGGGGCGGTGCAGGGTGTCGGCGAGCCTGCGGTAGGCGGCGCGCGGCCGGCAGGTGCACGGGAGCCCGCCGACGGGCGCCCGGCAGTCGACGAGGACGTAGCGCGGCTGATCCTCGTCGGGGGCGAGGGAGACGGCTGAGATCTGGGACCAGGGCACGCATCTGGCCGGCCAGGCCGGCAGCCGTACGGTCAGGCCGTCCGCGTCGACGGTGACGCTCAGGGGCCGCACCAGATGGGCGGCGGAGCTCACCGCGATGACGGCGAGGGGCACGCCGAGCACCGACATGGCGATGCCGCCCGCCGTGCCGTTGGGCCCCTCGACGATCGAGGCGACGGCGACCGCCCACACGACCAGGAGCACGATCGCGGCGACGGGCGCCCATTCCACCTGGCGGCGCAGCCGCAGTCGCAGCGTCCGGCTTCCGTTCCCCGTGTCCACACCGCGAGCCTGCCCTCCGCCGGCGCAGAACGCCAGAGGGCTGCGACGACCTTTCCACGGGACCAAAGGCCCTGCCCAAGGGACCAAGGGCCCTTTCCACTGCGTTCCTCGTCACACAGGAGTTACTGGGAAATCAGGATCTTTTGGCAACCGGCGGCCGCTCTGCGGGCTCTCTAACGGCAGACAGTGCTCACACCGGAGGTTTTCCCGTTGACCCGCATACGCCCGCGCACCCCGCTCAGCCGTCGCCCGGTCCGTCACGCCGCGATAGCCGGCGCCGCGGTGCTCGCCATGGCGCTCACCGCGTGCTCCGGCGGGGGCGGCGCCGACTCTGACGCCGGCCAGGGCGGCGGCAAGAAGCAGACGTCCATCTCGGTCAACCTCACGGGCGCCAAGGCCAAGCCGGGCGAGCCGGTCAAGGTGACCCTCGCCGCGGGCAAGCTCGCCTCGGTCAAGGTCACCGACTCCAAGGGCGGAAGCCTTCAGGGCGAGATCGCCGCGGACGGCAAGAGCTGGACCTCGGCCCGCAAGGCCGCGCCCGGCACCGCGTACAGCGTGGAGGCCAAGGACGCGGACGGCGGCAGCGCTGCCGCGGAGTTCACCACCGTCGCCGCGGACAAGGTCAACAAGCTGACCCTCGCGCCGGGGAAGAACACCACGGTCGGCATCGCCCAGCCGCTGTCGATCGTCTTCGACCACCCGGTGAAGAACAAGGCCGAGGTGGAGAAGAACCTCAAGGTGACGACCTCGAACAACACCGAGGGCTCCTGGGGCTGGATGCAGGACTGGTCGGGCAAGGACCGGGCCGACTGGCGGCCCAAGGAGTACTGGAAGCCGGACACCAAGGTCACGCTGGACGCCGGGCTGAACGGCGTCGACTCGGGCGCGGGCGGCGGCTGGTTCGTACGCGACTACTCCACGCAGTTCACGATCGGGCGCAGCCAGGTGGTCGAGGTCGACCTCGACAACCACCGGCTGAAGCTGCTCCGCGACGGCCAGCAGGTCAAGGACGTGCCGATGTCGGCGGGCACGCCGGGCGGCGAGAAGGCCTCCTGGCGCGGCAAGGCCGTGCTGATGTCGAAGGAGGGCACCATCAACATGCGCTCCGAGACGGTGGGCCTGGGCGACGCCTACGACAAGATGGTCGACTCCTCGATGCGGCTGACCTGGTCCGGGATGTACGCGCACGCCGCGCCCTGGAACTCGGCGTACTTCGGCAGCGCCAACAAGTCCTCCGGCTGCATCGGCATGAGCGACGCCGACGCCAAGTGGGTCTACGAGACGGTTCAGGTCGGCGACCCCTTCGAGATCGAGGGCGGCGACGCCAAGGGCACGCAGGCCCTCAACAACGGCTATGGCGAGTGGAATCTGAGCTGGACCCAGTGGCAGGCGAAGAGCGCGCTGCGCTGAGCCGCTGCTGACGCGGCGTCCAATTTCGTTACCCTCACGTAACTTACCGGGGAGTTACCACGAGTAAGTCCCTGCGGTTACCGTCGGGTCACTTTGGTGTGACTCGAGTGAGGAGTGTGACCCGTGGGACAGTCGCGCAACGTTCTGCGCACGACCGCGATCGGCGCCGTCTCGGCCGCGCTTCTCGCCGGACCGGCCGTCGGAGCAGCCCCCGCCGCCCCGACGGCCGCACCCGGGACCCAGGCAGCGCAGGCCGCCGCGGGCGTGCGGTTCGTCGACATCGAGGGCGACGGCGGCACCGTGCTCAAGGCCAACGTCGTCACCCCGGCCGGCTGGGACGGCCGACGCACGTACCCCGTGATCGTGCTGCCCACCAGCTGGGCCATGCCGCAGATCGAGTACGTCGCCCAGGCCAGGAAGCTCGCCGACGCCGGCTATGTGGTGGTCAGCTACAACTCCCGCGGCTTCTGGCAGTCCGGCGGCCGCATCGAGGTGGCCGGCCCGCCCGACGTCGCGGACGCCTCCAAGGTGATCGACTGGGCGCTCGCCAACACGCCCGCCGACCCGGACAGGGTCGGCATGGCCGGCGTCTCCTACGGCGCGGGCATCAGCCTGCTGGCCGCCGCCCACGACAAGCGGATCAAGGCCGTGGCCGCGCTCAGCGGCTGGGGCGACCTCATCGAGTCCATCTACAGCGGCCGCACCCAGCATCTGCAGGCCGCCCTGATGCTCAGCGGGGCCGGCTATCTCACCGGCCGGCCCAGCGCCGAACTCCAGGAGGTCATGGGCGACTTCCTCGGCTCCAACCTCGCCAAGGAGCAGCAGATGATCGACTGGGGGCGAAAGCGCTCCCCCGCGACCTATCTGGACCAGATCAACGCCAACGGCGCGGCGATCATGCTCGGCAACGCCTGGGGCGACTCGCTCTTCCCGCCCAACCAGTACGCCGCCTTCTACGAGAAGCTCACCGGCCCCAAGCGCCTGGAGTTCCGTCCCGGCGACCACGCCACCGCGGAGGGAAGCGGACTGCTCGGCCTGCCCAACGACACCTGGACCAGCGCCCACCGCTGGTTCGACCATCATCTCAAAGGCCTCGACAACGGCGTCGACCGCGAGCAGCCGGTCCGCCTCAAGTCCCGCTCCAGCGGCGGCTACGAGTCCTACCCCGACTGGAAGTCGGTGGCCGCGGCCGAGCGGAAGATCGAGCTCGGCGGGACCAAGAGGATCCGGGCGAACATCGACTCGGGGGCCAACGGCGGGATCATCTTCCTCTCCAGCGTCCTGGACCAGTTCGCCAAGCTGCCCCCGATGGCCTCGATACCCCTGCTGCCGCGCTCCTTCGCCGCCGTGTGGCAGTCCGAGCGGTACGGCTCCGCGCAGCAGGTGCGCGGCACGGCGAGGCTGCACACCACGGTCACCAGCACCAAGACGAGCGGCACCCTCGTCGCGTACCTCTACGACGTGGGCCCGCTCGGCCTCGGCAAGCTGGTCGGCAACGCGCCGTACACCTTCCACGACAAGACGCCCGGCCAGCCGTTCGCCGTCGACCTGGAGCTCTTCTCCACGGCCTACGACGTACCGGCCGGCCACCGCCTCGCGGTGGTCGTCGACACCGTCGACCCGCTCTATATCGAGCACAACCCGACCGGCGCGCAGCTGACCTTCTCCTCGTCCGCAGCCGACCCGTCGTATCTGTCGGTCCCGCTGCGCGAGAAGTGATCACCGGCTGCCGCCGGGCGGGCACTGCCCCTCAGCTGCTGCTCTTCCCCTGCGCCCTGGCGGGCGCGGGCGGGAGCCCCCTTACGGCTTGGGGCCGGCGGGGGGACCCCGCACGGCAGCAGCGTCCCTGGTTCGGCAGCGGAGACGTCCGCTGCCTCTGTCGAGATCGGCGAGATCACCATCACCACAGGGATGAACGGCAAATCGTAGTCGAGATTCGACGCGATGAGCTTGCCCGCGTGGAGGAACTCCTCATAGGCGATCGGACAGCAGAGCGAGGCGCCCTTCAGGGCGAGGGCCAACTGGCCGACGAGGACCGCCGGCTCGGCACGGACCCCTGGGGGCGCCAGGACGCGCGGCATGAGCCCCTCGCCCAGCCCCGTCGGCAGCAGCTCCTGAATTCCCGTGCACACGAAGGGTGTCCACTGGGCGCCCCCGTCAGTGCTTGAGGATCGTGGCCGGGAACGCGGGCGCCTGGTCGGCGAAGGGGTGGTGAGGGTCGTGGGGGTCGAAGGACTGGAAGACCATGCAGGCGTCCGCGCGGAGCCCGGCCAGGGCGTACGCGGTGACGTCTCGCAGCTCGATCAACGGATCGACGGCCATACGCTGCCCTACCCACTCTCAGCGGTGTCGAGGTCAGCGCAAACTATCCAGCCCGCCAAGGGACTTCGCACCCGACACGCATAAGGAGGGCATAAGCCGTATTAATGAGCGCTCACGCCTCCGCGGCCTCCGCGTACACCTGGGAGAGCTCCGGCGCTCCGTTCACCGCCCACTCCAGACCCGCCTCGACCACGCTGATCTCACGGCCCGAGGCGAGCCGCACCACAGGGTGACCGCCCGGCCAGATGTGCCAGACCGCCCCCTGGACCGTCCGGACGATCACCGTGCCGAGGTAGAGGCCCGCGTCGTTGCCCAGCCAGGGCAGCTCCTCCGGGTCGTCCCGCCAGCGCGGCGGCAGCTGGTCCAGTGCGGTCAACGAGGCCGGAGAGTCGTCCAGTTCCAGCCCCGCCTCCTCCGCTCGGACGCGCAGCAGCTCGCACTCGGAGAGCAGCTCGGCCACTCCCGCCGCCCGTGCCGGGTCGTTCAAATCGGCTGCGGCACGGTGGTCCTGGTCCTGTTCACCGCCGTGCCGTTTGAGCCAGCCGTCCAAGAAAGGGATGTTCATACTGCTCACCCTCGCATCCCTGCGACCGCGCGCACCACTGGGCGCGCGTCAACAAACCTCAGATGTCGAGATCTACAACAACCGGCGCGTGGTCCGAGGCGCCCTTGCCCTTGCGCTCCTCCCGGTCGACATAGCTGTCCTTGACGGCCTCGGCGAACGGCTCGTTGCCGTACACCAGGTCGATGCGCATGCCCCGGTTCTTGGGGAAGCACAGCTGGCGGTAGTCCCAGTACGTGAAGGGGCGGTCGTACTTCAGAGGGCGCGGCACCACGTCGCTGAGCCCGGCGTCGCGCAGCGCCTGGAGCGCCTCCCGCTCCGCCGGGGTCACATGGGTCATCCCCTCGAAGAACGACGGGTCCCACACATCGTCGTCGGTCGGCGCGATGTTGAAGTCCCCCATGACGGCGAACGGCCGCGCGCCCGCCGCGTCCTCGGCGACGGCCGTGCGCAGCGCCTCGAGCCAGCGCAGCTTGTAGGCGTAGTGCTCGTGGGCGACCTCGCGGCCGTTGGGCACGTACACCGACCAGACGCGGGCCGGGCCGCAGGTCGCGGAGATCGCGCGCGGCTCCTGGGCCGTCTCGTAGTCCGGGCCGCCGGGCAGTCCCTTGACCACGTCGGTCAGGCCGACGCGGGAGATCAGGGCCACGCCGTTCCACCGGCCGGTGGCGTGGACCTCCGAGGCGTATCCGAGCTCGCGCAGCTCCTCGGCGGGGAACTGCTCCTCGGTGCACTTGGTCTCCTGGATGCACAGCACGTCCGTGCCGGTGCTCTCCAGCCAGGCCAGCAGCCGGGGCAGCCGAGCGGTGATCGAGTTGACGTTCCAGGTGGCGATGCGCATGTCGGACAGCCTAGCCGGGGGGTCTGACAGTCACCGGATCCACCGTGGCGGCCCCTGTGCGGGCGGCGCTCAGAGCTCCGTCGACTCCCCGGGCGCGAGCCGGGTGTGGTCGGCGCCGCCGAGATTGCCGACGTGCCGGTCGTAGATGGGCCGGGCGAGGTCCGCGAGCAGGGCGTCGTGGACGTCGAAGGCGCGCCGCGGCTTGACCTCGCGCACATAGTCGATCACCTCGGAGATCTTGCTCCAGGGCGCGTGCAGGGGCAGCATCAGGGTCTCGACGGGGTGCTCGGGCACGGTGAACGCGTCGCCGGGGTGGAAGAGCGAACCGTCCAGCAGATATCCGACGTTGGTGATCCGCGGGATGTCCGGGTGGATCACCGCGTGCAGCTCGCCATGGACCTGGACGTCGAAGCCGGCCGCGGTGAAGGCGTCGCCGTGGCCGACCGTGTGGACGCGGCCCGGGAACGCCGCCGAGAGCTGCTCGGCGACGCTCCTAAGGGTCCAGATCTCCGCGCCGGGGCCGGCCTCCAGGGCGGCCCGCAGCCGGCCCTCGTCGAAGTGGTCGGGGTGCTCGTGCGTGACCAGGACGGCGTCCGCGCCGACCGCGGCGTCCTCCTCGCTGAAGTTGCCGGGGTCGACGACGAGCGTGCGCCCGTCCTTCTCGAGCCGGATGCAGGCGTGCCGCTTCTTCGTGAGCCTCATGACCCCATCCTGCTACGGCTTGGGGGTCGTCTCCTCCTGGATCACGGCCTGGGCGACCTTGAAGGCGGCGTTCGCCGCGGGGACCCCGCAGTAGACGGCCGCGTGGATCAGCACTTCCTTGATCTCGGCGGGGGTGAGCCCGTTGCGCAGCGCGGCGCGGGTGTGGAAGGCCAGCTCGTCCAGGTGCCCGCCCGCGACCAGCGCGGTGAGCGTCACACAGCTGCGGGTGCGTCTGTCCAGGCCCTCGCGGGTCCACACCTCGCCCCAGGCGTAGCGGGTGATCAGCTCCTGGAAGTCGCCGGTGAAGTCGTCGGCGGCGGCCGTCGCCGAGTCCACGTGCGCGTCGCCGAGCACCTCCCGGCGGACCTTCATCCCGGCGTCGTACGGATCGGGGCGCACGGCGTGCGGCGGCTGGTGCTGCTCGGACGCGGGGGCGATCTCGGCGACGGGTCCCGCGGGCGCGCAGGCCGCGGGCATCGCCTGCGCGGCCGGGATGGCCGCGAGGCCGGTCGTGGAGTCGGCGGCGGGCTGCCAGGCGGACGAGAAGTGGTGCGCCAACAGGTCCGTGACGGCGGCGGGCTGCTCGACGGGCGCCAGATGGGAGGCGCCGGGCACCAGCGCGAGCCGGGCGTCCGGTATCCCCGCGACCAGGGTGCGGGCCTCGGCGGGGCCGGTGACCTGGTCCTCGGAGCCGACCAGGACCAGTGTGGGCACGCCGACCCGGCCGAGCTCGGCGCGCACGTCGAAGGCCGCGAGGGCCTCGCAGGCGGCGATGTAGCAGCCGGGGTCGGTGGTGCGCACCATCTGGACGGCCCACTCGACGATCGCGGGCTGGGCCGCGGCGAAGCCGTGGGTGAACCAGCGCTCGGGCGCGCTGCGGGCGATCGGGTCCAGTCCGTTGGTGCGGACGACCACCCCGCGCTGGCGGAACTCGTCGGCGGTGCCGAACCGGGGCGAGGCGGCCACCAGCGCCAGCGAGGCGACGCGGTGCGGCTGGCGCAGCGCCAGCTCGATGCCGACGGCGCCGCCTATGGAGCAGCCGGCGTATCCGAAGCGCGCCACGCCCAGGCCGTCGAGGGTGGCGAGCAGCCGGTCGGCGAGCTCGGCGACCGAGGCGACCGGATGCGCGGGGGCGCCTCCGTGGCCCGGCAGGTCGAACCTGATCACCCGCCACTGGCGGGACAGCTCGGCGATCTGGCGGTCCCACATATGCCAGGTCGTACCGAGGGAGGGGCCGAGGATGAGCACCGGGGCTTCGTCCGGGCCGTCGATCCGGTACTGCAGGGTCTTCGGGGGCGTCTGCGTCTGACTCACCCGCTCCACGGTAGTGAACGGAATGACAGCCTCCGGGTCAGGGGGTCGCAGTTGAGACGACATACACCCACGGCCGGTCCGGTTCGGTCATATCTGTCGTGATGTCCTGCGAGGGCCGTGGGTCCTTCTGCTTGTGCGTGAGCCCCGCCCAGGCACGTCCTTCCAGGCCGAAGTTCCAGCCGACCGTCTCGGCGTCGCGGTCGCCGATGGTGACGGCGCCGTCCTCGAGGTCCGCGCGGCTCTTGCCCACGCCCTTGAGGAACGCGTCGAGGCCGGCGGGCGAGGTGCGGAACTGCACATAGAGCCGGCTGGTCTTCCAGTTGCTCGTCTCGTAGTAGGCGACCCGCCTGGACCCCTCGGGGATCGGCACCTCGAAGACGCGGCGCTTCATCAGCGACGGCCAGGTGTCCCGCAGGCCGGTGGAGGAGGACTCCGCCTCCTTGTCCCGGCCGCTGTCCCGGCTCTGCTCGGCGGAGATCACCAGATAGCCGGCCGGGACCCCGACGAGCAGCACGATGGTGATCGCCGTGAGCCAGCGGCGGAAGATCATGTGCCGCCGGCTCTCGATCGGGGCGACGCTCTCGTCGGGCGGTGTGGACTGTCGGGGCACGGTCATGAGGGCGGTTCCTGGGCGGTGCGGGACGTACTGGAGCTGCGGATGGCCTGCGCGTAGCGCTCGTAGCGCTCATGGCGCTCCACCCGCCGCCGGTTCGCCCGGCGGAAGCGGCGCGCCACGAGGCGGGCCAGGTCCGCGGCGCCGACCATACCCGCCTCCGGGCCGAGCTGGGCCTTGGCGATGCGTGCCTCGGGCCGGTAGCCGCGGCCGGTCAGATGGCGGCGGAAGGCGTCCCTGGCGGGGCCGATGAGCAGATCGTCGGCGGCGCTGACGCCGCCGCCGATGACGAAGCAGGAGGGGTCGAGGGCGGCGGCGAGGTTGGCGATGCCGACGCCGAGCCACTGGCCGATGTCCTGGAGCAGCTCGACGCACATGGCGTCGCCCTCGCGGGCGAGCTCGGTGATCAGCGGTCCGGTGATCTCGGGGATGTTGCCGCCGACGCGCTCGATCAGGCCGTGCGCGACCGGGGAGTCGGCGGCGGCGAGCTCGCGGGCCTCGCGCACCAGCGCGTTGCCGGAGCTGTACTGCTCCCAGCAGCCGCGGTTGCCGCACGGGCAGCGGTGCCCGCCGGGCACGACCTGCATATGGCCGAACTCGCCGGCGACTCCGTACTTGCCCCGCTTGACCTGGCCGTCCTCCAGGATCGCGCCGCCGATGCCGGTGCCGAGCGTGATCATGACGAGGTGGTCCTCGCCGCGTCCGGCGCCGAAGCGCCACTCGGCCCAGGCGGCGGTGTTGGCGTCGTTGTCGACCAGCACGGGGACGGCGAGGCGGGCGGAGAGCGCGTCGCGCAGCGGCTCGTTGCGCCAGGCCAGGTGGGGTGCGAAGAGGACCTTGGAGCGGTGGGCGTCGACCCAGCCGGCCGCGCCGATGCCCACGGCGTGCACATCGTGCCGGTCGGAGAGGTCGAGGACCAGCTCGCAGATGGTGTCCTCGACGACCTTGGGGCTCTTGGACTTGTCCGGCGTCTCGGTGCGGACCTTCTCCAGGATCACGCCGTCGGCGTCGACGACGCCCGCCATCACCTTCGTGCCGCCGATGTCGATGCCGACGGTGGGTACGCGCGGCGCGGTCAGATGCGAGCGCCGCTCGCGGGTGCCGACGGTCCGAAGGACGGTGGCGCGGGAGGAGCCCCGGTTGGCGAAGTCTCGGTACGTGCTCATGTCCCCTGCGGGGTCGGCGGGCGGTCGGCGGTCTGGAGGCCGATTCTGCCATCCGTGGGCGCCGGACGCGGCCTCGCCCGCCGGGGCCCGGGCGATCCGGGCCACCGAGGCGCTGGGCCGCCGGGGCCCGGCCGGCCGGCGTCCTCAGGGGCGCCGCGCCTGGAGCGCGGCCCATGAGGACGCCGGTCTGAGGGGCTCAGCCTGGGCGAACGTCCCTCACGGCGGGGCGCTGCGGCCGGGCCGGTCGGCGACGGCGGTGTGCAGCGCCCGCAGGGCGACCAGGAGCACACCGATGTCGTCGAGGTAGACGGGGTCCGGAACCAGGTCGACCGGGGAGACCGTGTAGAGCACCGCGGCCCAGAACAGGGCCTTGGAGCGCAGGGGCACACCGGCGTCCATCAGCAGCTGTCGCGCCCGGAACACCCGTACGAGCAGCACGGCCGCGTACACCGCCGCCGCCACGGCGAGTGCCACGGCAGCGACGAGCCAGAAGGTCATGTCCTCCATGTCGCGCTCCTCCCGGCTCGGCCTTCCCTGCCCCTGTTGTACCCCGTCGGGCCCGATCCGTGCCCGTCCGGCAGGAGTCGCCTCGCTGGAGGCGGCGCCGCGGAAGCCGGACGGGCGCCCCCGCGGCGATCACGGTGGGGCCGCCCGGGCCTAGGCGTCCCCAGAGCCCTCCGGGCCCTCGCCCGCGTCCTTGGAGGCCACCGGCGAGGCAGCGGCGCCCTTGGGGGCGCCTTCGCCGAGGTGGGCCGGGGCGGGCGCGCGCTCCAGCTCGTGGCGCAGGTCGTCCAGCTCGCTGCCCCCGGCCATCTGCCGTGTCAGCTCGTCCAGGGTGACCGAGTCCTTGGTGTGGCTCGCCGACATCGTTCCGCGCTTGAGGAGCACGAAGCGGTCGCCGACCAGATACGCGTGGTGGGGGTTGTGCGTGATCAGCACCACGCCCAGTCCGGCGTCGCGCGCCGCCGCCACGTACTTCAGGACGACCCCGGACTGCTTCACGCCGAGCGCCGCGGTCGGCTCGTCGAGCACCAGGACCTTCGCGCCGAAGTAGACGGCCCGGGCGATGGCCACGCACTGGCGCTCGCCGCCCGAGAGCGTGCCGATGGGCTGGTCGACGTCGCGCAGGTCGATGCCCATGCGCAGCAGCTCGGACCGGGTGGTCTCGCGCATCGTGTCGACGTCGAGGCGCTTGAAGGGGCCCGCGCCCTTGGTCGGCTCGGAGCCGAGGAAGAAGTTCCGCCAGACCGGCATCAGCGGCACGACGGCCAGGTCCTGGTAGACCGTGGCGATCCCGCGGTCCAGCGCCTCGCGCGGGCTGGCCAGGGTGGTCTGCTCTCCGTCGATGAGGAACGTGCCCGCGTCGTGCTGGTGCAGCCCCGCGATGATCTTGATCAGGGTCGACTTGCCCGCGCCGTTGTCGCCCAGCACACAGGTGATCTCCCCGGCGTGGACCTCGAGCGAGACGCCCTGAAGGGCGCGGATGTTGCCGTAGTACTTACTGACGTCGTCGAGCTCGACGAGAGCCGTCATGAGGTTGCCTCCGCACGCTTGCGGACCCATGCGTTGAGCAGGGTGGCCAGGAGGAGCATCGCTCCGAGGAAGAACTTGAACCAGTCCGGGTTCCACTCCGCGTACACGATGCCCTTGCTGGTCATGCCGAAGATGAACGCGCCGACCGCCGAGCCGATGGCCGATCCGTAGCCGCCGGTGATCAGACAGCCGCCGATGACCGCCGCGATGATGTACGTCAGCTCGTTGCCGACGCCCTCGCCGGACTGCACCACGTCGAACGAGAAGAGCAGGTGCTGCCCGGAGATCCAGGCGGCGAAGGCGACGCCCATGTAGAGGCCGATACGGGTCCGGTCGACCGGCACGCCGACCGCGCGGGCCGCGTCCGCGCCGCCGCCGACCGCGAAGATCCAGTTGCCGAAGCGGGTGCGCAGCAGGATCCAGGTGGCGACGGCGACCAGGACGAACCACCACAGGATGGTGACCTTGAGGGTGACGTCGCCGAGGGTGAGCTCGGAGGCGAAGACCTTCTTGGCGGACTCGAAGCCCTCCATGTCGGCGATGGACTTCGTCGACACGGTGCCGCTGATCAGCTTGGTGAAGCCGAGGTTGAGTCCGGTCAGCATCAGGAACGTGCCCAGCGTGATGATGAAGCTGGGCAGTCTCGTCCGGGTCAGCATCACCCCGTTGAAGACCCCGACGGCGAGCGTGACCAGCAGCGACACCAGGACGCCGACCCAGACGTTGGCCGTCATCTGGTAGCTGAACATCGAGGAGATCAGCGCCGAGCTGGTCACCAGGACGCCCGCCGACAGGTCGAACTCGCCGCCGATCATCAGCAGCGCCACGGGCACGGCCATGATGCCGAGCGTCGAGGCCGCGTACAGCACGGTGGAGAAGCTGGACGCCCGCAGGAACGAGTCCGCGACGATGGAGAAGAAGACGAAGACGGCTGCCGCGCCGACGACCGAGCCCAGCTCGGGCCGGCCCATCAGCTTGCGCAGCGGCGAGACGCGCAGCAGCCGCTCGTCCGTCTTGCCGGGTGTGACAGGTGGTGCGGTCGCGCTCATCGGGTCCCCCGCTCCGTGTATTCCGCGAGCTCGGCGGCGTCCGTTTTGGTGATGATCTGCGGCCCGGTGAGCACGGGCCGCCCGCCGCCGAGCACGTCGGCGTTGTACTTGTAGAGCCACAGCAGGTCCACGGCCTCGTAGCCCTGGAGGTACGGCTGCTGGTCGACGGCGAAGCCGAGCGTCCCGGCCCGCAGGCCGGCGGCGACCTTCTCGTTGAGGTCGAAGGTGTCGACCTCCGCCTCGCTCTCCGCGATCTTCTTGGCCTGCACGGCGGCGTCGGCGAAGGGCGCCCCGAGCGTGACCACGGTGTCGATGGCGGGGTCGGCCTGGAGCTTGGCCTCGATGGACGCCTGGACGTCGGGCATGTTCGTGCCGTCGACGTACAGGTTCTGCAGCTCGCCGTCGAAGGTCTTCTTCGCGCCGGCGCAGCGCTGCTCGTGGCCGACGTTGCCCTGCTCGTGCAGCACGCACAGGGCCTTCTTGCGCCCGCGCTCGTCGAGCTCGTCGCCGACGGCCTCGCCGGCGATCGACTCGTCCTGCCCGATGTGGGTGAGCGCGCCGTACGCCTTGGACTGCTCGGATCCCGAGTTGACGGTGATCACGGGGATGTCCGCGGCCCGGGCCTTGGCGATGACGGCTTTCATCGCGTCCGGCTTGGCGAGGGTGACGATCAGGCCGTCGACCTTCTTGTCGATGGCCGCCTGGACGAGCTGGGCCTGCTGCTGGCCCTCGTCGCTGTGGGAGTACAGGAAGTTGATGTTGTCCTTGACCGCGGCCTGGTCCGCGCCCTTCTGGACGATGTCCCAGAAGGAGTCGCCGTCGCCCGAGTGGGTGACCATCGCGAAGGTCCAGCGGGGGGTGTCGACCGCCGCCTTCCCCGCGGCGGCACGGGCCTTGCGGGCGTCCTCGGCGCGCTTGCCCCCGGTGCTGCTGCATCCCGCGAGGGAGGCTCCGAGTACCGCCGCCAGCACCGCGCCGAGCGCGCGTACCCCTGTCCTTGCCCTAGCCACGACGCCGTGCCCTTCTTGCCGTACTCGCTGCGCTTCTCGGTGCGGCCGGAGGGCTGATCGCGCCCCGGCCGCCCAAGTATCTGTCACAGCAGGTCGGAGGGTGGGCACGGGGTGCTCCGCGTACATCGTCGGGTAGGCGGGGCAGGTCATCGCGTGCCGTCGGCGGTGAGCTTCTCCAGCGCGGGCACGTCCTTCTCGGTGACGAGGGCGGGCCCGGTCAGGATCGGCTTTCCGCCGCCGATGACGTTGAGGTTGGTCTTGTTGAGCCACAGCTCGTCGATGGCGAGGTAGCCCTGGAGGTAGGGCTGCTGGTCGACGGCGAAGCCGATCTCCTTGGCCTTCAGCTGCTTGACCACTTCCTCGTTGAGGTCGAAGGTGTTGACCTCCGCGCTGGAGCCCGCGCCCTGCTTGGCCTTGACGGAGGCGGCGGCGAACGGCGCGCCGAGCGTCACGATGGCGTCGATGTCCTGGCCGCTCTGGAGCTTCGCCTCGATGGAGGAGGTGGACGCGGGCATGTTGGTGCCCTCGACGTTGAGGTTCTCGACGGTCCCCTCGAAGGTCTTCTTCACCCCGTCGCAGCGAGCTTCGAGCGAGACGTTGCCCTGCTCGTGGATGACGCAGAGCGCCTTCTTCTTGCCGCGCTTGTTGAGCTCCTCGCCCACGGCCTCGCCGGCCACCGACTCGTCCTGGCCGATGTGGCTGAGGGCGCCGAGGCCCTTGGAGAACTCGGCGCCGGAGTTGATCGTGACGACGGGTATGCCGGCCGCCACGGCCTTCTTGACGGCGTCCTGGACGGCCTCCGGCTTGGCCAGGGTCACCACGATGCCGTCGACCTTCTGGTCGATGTACGTCTGGATGAGCTGGGCCTGCTCCTTGCCCTCCTTGTTGGCGGCGTAGAGGAACTCGACGTTGTCCTTGCGCGCCGCGACCTTGGCGCCGCTCTGCACGATGTCCCAGAAGGTGTCGCCCTCGCCCGAGTGCGTCACCATCGCGATCTTCATTCTGGGGGTGCCGGCCGCCTCGCCGCCTCCGCCGTCCTTGGAGGGGCTGTCCTTGGCCCCCTTGCCGCCGGAACTGCTGCATCCGGCGACGACGACCAGGGCACATGCGGCGAGCAGCGCTGCTGCCGTGCGGGTGGTTCGCATGGTGGGTCCGCCTTCTCTCCCGGCCGCCCGGTTGCGGCTGGGTGAGTTTCTACGGCGGTCACGGAAGCCCGTCAAGACTTTGTCCGAACATTCTTACGCGGACCATGATCGAAGGGAGGTCCCGGCCCGACCTCCCGCACCCCCTGCGACCTGCGAAGAAGGCGGAGAAGGACGCGGTCGAACCGGCCGCCGCGAAGAGCGTGTGAAGGCCCTGCGGCAGGTCACAACCTGTACGTCGACGCGGTCACGCCGAGGTCACGGCCGGACCAGGAGCTGGAACTCGAAGGCGTACCGCGAGGCTCGATAGACGTGCGAGCCGAACTCGACCGCGCGTCCGGTGTCGTCGAAGGTGGTGCGCTCCATGGTGAGCAGCGGCGCGCCCACCGACTCGGTGAGCAGCTCGGCCTCCGCCTCGGTGGCGGCGCGCGCCCCGACCGACTGGCGGGCGCTGTGCAGGGTGATCCCGGCGGCGCGCATCATCCGGTACAGACCGGTGGCCTCGAGCCGCTCGGTGTCGCAGTCGAAGAGCCCGGCGGGCAGATGGTTGCGCAGATGGGCCATGGGCTCGCCGTGCGCGTACCGCAGCCGTTCGACCAGCTGCACGCTGCTGCCCTCGGGCACGCCGAGGGCCGCCGCGACCTCGGCGGTCGCCGGCTCGAAGGCGTTCCGCAGCACCACGGTCGCAGGGCGCTGACCTGCGGCTTCGAGGTCGTCGTAGAGGCTGCTGAGCTCCAGCGGGCGCTTGACCTGGCTGTGCACGACCTGCGTGCCGACGCCTCTGCGGCGCACCAGGAGGCCCTTGTCGACCAGGGACTGGATGGCCTGGCGGACCGTGGGCCGGGAGAGCCCGAGCCTGCCCGCCAGCTCGATCTCGTTGCCGAGCAGGCTGCCCGGGGTGAGGGTCCCGTTCTCGATGGCCGATTCCAGCTGCTGGGACAGCTGGAAGTAGAGCGGGACCGGACTCGTGCGGTCCACGCTCAGCTGGAGCGACAGGGACGGGTCGGTCACATGTCTCGGCTGCTTGGGCACGGGCAGAGCGTAGTCGCAGCGAATGTTGACGGGAAGTCGTGAAGTTCGATTGTCAGGACAAAGTCTTGACAGGGACGCGGGCCCGGCTCCACCTTTGGGCCATGCGCATCGGACTCATCGGGACGGGACGTATCGGCGCCTTTCACGCAGGCGTCCTCAGCCGCCACAGGGAGGTGGGCTCACTGGTCGTCGCGGACGTGGACGCGGCTCGGGCGACGGAGGTGGCCGACCGCACGGGGGCCACGGCCGCGCCCAGCGCGGACGAGATCTTCTCCTGGGGCGTGGACGCCGTGGTGATCGCCTCCGCGACCGCCGCCCACGCCGACCTCATCGCCCGCGCCGCCCGCGCCGGGCTCCCCGCCTTCTGCGAGAAACCCATCGCACTGGACCTGCCGGGCACCCTCGCCGCGCTGCGCGCGGTCGAGGACGCGGGCACAGTGCTCCAGCTCGGCTTCATGCGCCGCTTCGACGCGGGGTACACGGCCGCCCGCGAGCTGGTGCGGTCGGGCCGGCTCGGCCGGCTGCACACCGTACGGGCCATCACCTCCGACCCGGCCCCGCCGCCGGCCGCGTATCTGCCGCTCTCGGGCGGGTTGTACCGCGACTGCCTGGTCCACGACTTCGACATCCTGCGCTGGGTGACCGGGCGCGAGGTCGTCGAGGTGTACGCGACCGGCTCGGACCACGGGCCCGCGATGTTCCGCGAGGCGGGCGACGTGGACACGGCCGCGGCGGTGCTCACGCTCGACGACGGCACGCTGGCCACGGCGACGGCCACGCGCTGCAACGGCGCGGGGTACGACGTCCGGATGGAGCTGGCCGGCGAGCTGGACCAGGTCGCCGTCGGCCTGGACGACCGCACTCCGATCACCTCGACCGAGCCCCAGGGCCCGCCCGCGGCGGACAAGCCGTGGCCGGGCTTCCTGGAGCGGTTCGCCCCGGCGTACGAGGCGGAGCTGGACGCGTTCGTCAAGGTGGTCCAGGGCGGGACGGACAACCCGTGCGACGGGCGGGAGGCGCTGACCGCGCTGCGGATCGCGGAGGCGTGCGAGCTGTCGCGGCGGGAGCGCAGGCCGGTGCGGCTGGAGGAGATCCCGGCGGACTGAACGGACTGACCGGACTGAGGCGACGGGGCGGGCCCGGGCGGCGGCTGACGCGGCGCCCGGGCCCGAGCCGTCGCCCGGGGGATCCGGTGCCTGGGCACACCCCGACGCCCGTGCTCCTCGCCCGGGTAGTCCGGCACCCGTCGCCCGTCCCCCTCGCCCGGGTGATCCGTCGCCCGGCGCTACCAGGTCGCGGGCAGCCTCTGCGGCCCCCGGATCAGCATGCCGGTCCGCCAGCTCAGCGCGGCGGGATGCGCGTCGAGGGCGAGGTCCGGGAAGCGTTCGAGGAGCGAGCGGATCGCGATCTTGGCCTCCAGCCGGGCCAGCGGAGCGCCCAGGCAGTAGTGGATGCCGTGCCCGAAGGCGAGATGCCCCCGGGCGTCCCGGCGGATGTCGAACCGGTCGGCCTCGGCGAAGCGCTCCGGGTCGCGGTCCGCGTCGGCGATGGCGATCAGCACCAGCTCGCCGCCGCCCGGAACGGTCCTCCCGCCGATCTCCAGCGGATCGACGGTGAAGCGGTAGGTGGGCGTCTCGAGCGGGCCCTCGTACCGCAGCATCTCCTCCACCGCGCCGTCGAGCAGGCTGAAGTCGGCCCGCAGGGCGGCGAGCTGGTCCGGGTGGGTCAGCAGGGCGAGCACGCCGTTGGAGACGAGGTTGACGGTGGTCTCGTGCCCGGCGACCAGGAGCAGCCAGGCCATGCCCATCAGCTCCTCGCCGTCGAGCCGGTCGTCGTCGGCGTCCGAGGCGTGCATCAGCGCGCTCATCAGGTCCTCGCCCGGCCGCTCGCGCTTGTCGTCGAGGAGGTCGGCGAGATACCGGTTCAGCTGCCCCGCCGCGGCCATGCGCAGCTCGGGGTCGGTCTCCCCGACGGCGGCGTTGGACCAGGCGCGGAAGGAGTCCTGGTCGAGGAAGGGCACGCCGAGCAGCTCGCAGATGATGAAGATGGGCAGCGGGAACGCCAGCTTGTCCACGAGGTCTCCGCGCCCGGCGGGGGCCATGGCGTCCAGCAGCCGGTCGGTGATCTCCTGCACGCGCGGGGCGAGTCGCTCCACCCGCCGTGCCGTGAACTCGCGCGCCACGAGCCTGCGCAGCCGGGTGTGGTCCGGCGGGTCGGCGCTGAGCATGGTGACGCCGGGCGAGACGGGCCGGATGCCGAGCTCGGGCGACGCGCTGCTCCACTGCTTGGAGAGCCGGGGGTCGGCGAGGGCGGCGCGCCCGGCCTCGTACCCGACCACCAGCCAGGCGAGGGGCCCCTCGGGCATCCGTATCCGGTGGACGGGCCCTTGGGCGCGTAACGAGGCGTATAAGGGATAGGGGTCGCGGGTGAAGTCCTCGCCGAGGGCGGCGAGATCGACGATGGCGGCTTCGGTGGTCACGGTCTTCCCTCTCGTGGCTGGTGGCTCGAACGGTTCGCACGGCTCTGGTCCTCGGAGGTTCGCGGGCTCAGGACTGCTGAGCGGACAGCACGGTCCCCTGGGCGACGGCGCACAGGGTCTCGCCGCCGTCCGCGTCCACGGTGAACAGATCGCAGCGGGCGACGGCCTGCCGCCGCCCGGCGTGCACGACGGCGGCGCGGGCGACGAGCCTGCGGCCGGTCGCGGGCCGGACGTACTGCACCGAGAACCCGCTGGTGAGCACGGCAGGACCGAGCGCGGTCCCGGCGGCGAAGGTGATGGAGTTGTCGGCGGCGTAGGCGAGGACGCCCCCGTGGAGGTAGCCGTTCTGCTGGAGCAGCTCGTCGCGCACGTCCACCTCCAGCACGGCCTGCCCGTCGCCGAAGGCGGTGATCCTCGCTTGGAGCAGCACGCTGAAGGGCTGGCTGTCGAGGACCTTCTGGGCGAGCGAGAGGTCAAGGGGAGGCATGGCGGGGCTCCTTGGGAGGTCGGCTGCGCAGACGTTCGGCGAGCGTACGCACCCCGGCGGCCGGATCGGGCTCGGGAAAGCGCAGGGCGCCCGCGCACGCCTGGGCATGGCGGTCGTACGCGCCGTGCCAGCAAGTCCACTCCCACCCCTCCCACCCGGGCGGCCGCCCGCGGGCCGCGCCGCCGTAGAAGTTGCCCCACGTCCAGGCGGCGACCACCCGCGCGGGCACGTCGATGTGGACACCGCCGTACGGAATCCGCGGCGCCGCCCGCGCCCTGGTGTCGGGCAGCAGATACGAGACCACGCGCGGCCCGTGGCCCAGCACGTCCTGGACGTTCTCCCCGGCCACCAGGTGGCCCCGCGTCCCGTCGCGGTAGGCCACGGTCACGGCGAGCGTGACATCCGGCTCGTCCGGGTCGGCCGGCTGGAGAGGCGCATACCCTCCCCGCAGGGCGAGGTCGGAGCGTACGAGCCCCCGCTCCACGCCCGCGTACGCGACGACGTCCTCCAGTCCGTCGTACGCCCACCGCACCTGCCATCCCGGCCAGGCGCCGGCCAGCATCGAGAACAGAGCCTCCCTCTCGTCCCAGTCCTCCAGATGCCAGGTGAACAGCAGCAGCACCCGGGCGTCGTGGTCGACGACCGCGGCGGCCTCGCACTGCACGTCGTCCATCCAGTCGCGCATCCCCACCTGTTCGTGGGCGGCGGCGAAGCGGCTGAATCCATCGGGACCCTCGAGCACGTCGACGGCGAGGTACGGACCTCCCCAGCGGTTGTAGTGCTGGCGCCAGACCCCGTCGCGGAGGATCGCGTAGCGCGCACGCTCGGCCATCGCCCTACCACCGCACCGGCAGGCGGCGCACCCCGCGGATCAGGACGCCGGGGAGCCAGTCGTACGGGCCGGCCGACGGGTCCGCGGCCAGGTCGGGGCAGCGGGTCAGCAGGGTGTGGAGCGCGATCTTGGCCTCCAGTCGGGCCAGCGGGGCGCCCAGGCAGTAGTGAATGCCGTGGCCGAAGGCGACGTGGCCGCGGGCGTCGCGGCGGACGTCGAAGCGGTCGGGCTCCGGGAAGCGCTTGGGGTCGCGGTCGGCCGCCGCGAGCGCGACCAGGACCGTCTGGCCCGACGGGATCACCGTGTCGCCGACCGGGACGGCGGTCGCGGTGAAGCGGAGGGTGGCCGTCTCCACCGGGCCGTCGTAGCGCAGCGTCTCCTCGATCGCGCCGTCGAGCAGACCGGAGTCGGCGCGCAGCTCCGCGAGCTGGTCCGGGTGCGCGAGCAGGGCGCGTACGGCGTTGGAGATCAGGTTGACCGTCGTCTCATGGCCGGCCACCAGCAGCAGATAGGCCAGGGCGCGCAGTTCGGCGGCCGAGAGGCGGTCGTCGTCCTCGGCGCGGGTGCGGACCAGGGCGGAGAGCAGATCGCCGGCCGGCGCCGAGCAGCGCTTGTCCTCGATCAGCTCGTCGAGGTAGGCGGCGAGCCCGTGGACAGCGTCGCGTTCGCTCTCGGGCCCGGTCGGGGCCACGATCTCGTTGGACCAGGCCCGGAACGCGTCGCGGTCCGCGGCCGGGACGCCCAGCAGCTCGCAGATGACGATGATCGGCAGCGGGAACGCCAGCGCGTCGACCAGGTCCGCCCGGCCCGCCGGGACCATCGCGTCGAGCAGCTCGTCGGCTATTCGCTGGATGCGCGGGCGCAGGCCCTCCACCCGGCGCGCGGTGAACTCGCGCGCCACGAGCCTGCGCAGCCTGGTGTGGTCCGGCGGGTCCAGGACCAGCAGATAGGGGCCGACGACCTGTTCGTCGAGCATGAGCGCGCCGATCGACGCGGGCGACTTGGACAGCCGTGGATCGGCGAGCGCGGCGCGCGCCTCCTCGTGGCCGACGATCAGCCAGCACTCGCCGCCGCCGGGCAGCCGCACCTGATGGACCGGCCCCGACGCGCGCAGCCGCGCATAGTACGGATACGGATTCGCGGTGAAGTCCGCTCCGTGCTCCCCCAGATCGACGATCCCCATCGAGCCAGCCTACGTCGGCTCCCGCCCGTCCAGCAGACCGGCGTCGTGCACCAACAGCGCGATCTGCACACGGTTGTTGAGGCCGAGCTTGGCCAGGATGCGCGAGACGTGCGTCTTGACCGTGGGCACGCTCATATAGAGCGTCGACGCGATCTCCGCGTTGGACCGGCCCCGGCCCACCGCGACCGCCACCTCCCGCTCGCGCTCGGCGAGCGAGTCGATCCGCCGCGCCGCCGCGCCCTTGCGGCTCTCGGGCGCGCTGTCCGCGACATGGCTCATCAACTGGCGGGTGACCGCCGGGGAGAGCACCGGATCGCCGGCCGCCACCCTGCGCACCGCCGCCACGATCTCGGCGGGCGGCGTGTCCTTGAGCACGAACCCGGCGGCCCCCGCCCGCAGCGCCCGCAGCACCTGCTCGTCGGCGTGGAAGGTGGTGAGGACGACGACCTCGGGCGCGTCCGGCCGGCGGCGCAGCGCCTCGGTGGCGCTCAGGCCGTCCACGACCGGCATCCGGATGTCCATCAGCACGACGTCGGGCGCGTGCTCGTCGACGAGCGCCGCCGCCTCGGAGCCGTCCGCCCCCTCCCCCACGATCTCCAGGTCCTCCGCCCCGCCGAGCATCAGGGCCAGTCCTGCGCGTACGAGCGGGTCGTCATCGACGACGATCAACCGGATAGTCATGAGGGCCACGGTAGCCAGGCCCTGACCTGGAATCCGCCGCCCGCCGTCGCTCCGTGCTCCAGCCGGCCGCCCGCGAGCGTGGCGCGCTCGGTGAGGCCGATCAGTCCCTGGCCGGAGCCGGGCACCTCCGGCGCCTCGCCGACGGGGGCCGGGTTGTCGACGTCCACGGTCAGCCCGCTGCCCGGCCCGCCGCCGACGGCCACCGTGACCTCCGCGCCCGGCGCGTGCTTGCGGGCGTTGGTCAGGCCCTCCTGGGCGATGCGGTAGACGGTCCGGCCGACGGCCGCGGGCACGGCGGACGGGTCGGCGACCTGGTTGTCGAGGGTGACCTTCATGCCGGCCTGCCGTGACTCGGCGACCAGCGCGTCGAGGGTGGCGAGGGTGGGCTGCGGCCGGTCGGCGCCGTCTGCGTCGCCGGGGGCGCGCAGCACGCCGATGATCTCGCGGAGGTCCTGGAGCGCCTCGTGCGCGCTGTCCCGGATGACGCCCGCGGCCCGGGCGACCTCGGGCGGGGGCGCGTCGGGGCGGAACTCGAGGGCGCCCGCGTGCACGCTGAGGAGCGTCAGCCGGTGGGCGAGCACGTCGTGCATCTCGCGGGCGATGGCCTCCCGTGCGAGCCGCTGGGCGTGGGCGGCGCGCAGCTCTGCCTCGCTCTCGGCGCGGCGGGCGCGTTCGGCGAGGGCGGCGACGAGCTGGCGCCGGGAGCGGACGACCAGCCCCCAGCCGATCACCAGCAGCACCAGGACGGCGCCGAGGACGATGTTGCCCCAGGTGCTGACCGACGGGTCCGGGCGGACGAACGCCTGCACGGTCGACGCCGCGAGGGCGACGGCCCCGACGACGGCGACGGGCTTGAACGGGCGGTGCACGGCGATACTGAACAGGCTCACCAGGACCGCTCCGCCGGCGACCGGGGCGACCGGCCAGATGGCGACCAGCGTCAGGGCGAGCCCCAGGGACCACCGGCGCCGCAGCCACAGGGCGCAGCAGGCCGCCACACCGCTCAGCTGGTCGGCGAGGACGACGACGTCCGATTCGTTGGCCGCGTCGCTCGCCTCGGCGGCGACCATCCCGAAGGCCACGGCGAAAAGGAAGGCGAGGGTGTCGACCACCCAGTCGCGCACGGTCCGGCGAGGCCGGCGGGGTCTGACGCCGGGGGCCACGGGGTCCGTGGTAGCCGTGGGGTCTGTGGGGGCCATGGGGTCCGCCATCGCCGACGGCAGCAGCCAGCGGTACTCCGTACGCATCATGTCGACGACGGTACGCAGACGGCGGCGCCGAGCAGGCGCCCTGCCCGCAGCGAGCTACCAAAGTCGCGAAGGCTCAGACTTTCGGCAGCCGCGGCGCATCCCAAGGACCGACGCGGCGCCGGGCCGGCGCGGGCCAGGATCGGCGCATGAAGAAGATACTGGAGACCTTCGGTGTGATCCTGCTCGTCGTGGGCGCCTGCGGGGTGCTGCGCGAGCTGACGGGCTGGTTCCCCTTTCTGGGGTTCACCCGCTTCTTCGTCGAGCACATCGGCTTCCTCCAGGACCGGGAGCTGTTCGCGCACTTCGCGCTGGCGGTGGTGGGCTTCGCGCTGCTGATGATCGCGGACCGGCACCGCAAGGCGTGACCACCCGGGCCGGCGCTCACCGCGAAGGCGCCCGCCCCCACGCCTCCCTACGTCTTCAGGCTCGGTCGGCCGCGCGCCGCCCCCATGTCGTGCCCGCCAGGACGAGCGCCGCGCCCAGCAGGCCCAGCGGGCCCAGCCGTTCATGGCCGATCGCGACGCCCGCCGCCGCGGCCCACAGCGGCTCGGTGCCGAGCAGCAGGCTGACCCGGGACGGCGAGGTGCGCCGCACCGCCCACGTCTGCACGGCGAACGCGAACAGCGTGCAGAACACGGAGAGGAAGAACAGCCCGGCCCATTCGCGCGGGCCGAAGCCGATCGCGACGGACCACGGCGACGCGCCCGTCCCCGGCAGCGCGGCGAGCACCGCGAACACCGCCACGGCGCCGCCCAGCTGAACCGTCGTCAGCGAGAGCGAGTCCGCGTCCCGCAGTGCCGTGGCCCTGGACATCGCCAGTACGTGGACGGTGCGGGCGAGGGCCGCCAGCAGCATCAGCAGATCGCCGAGCGAGGGCGCCGTGAAGCCGCCGCCCTGGGTCAGCAGCACCACGCCGAGGACGGACAGCCCGGCCGCCGCCACGAACGCCCGGGGCGGCCGGGTCCTGGCGACCGCGGCCTCGGCGAGCGGCGTGAAGATCATGGTGAGGCTGATGATGAGCCCGGCGTTGGTGGCGGAGGTGTGCACGACGCCGTACGTCTCCAGCAGGAAGACCCCGCTCAGCACGAGTCCCAGGAGCCCGGCGCCCCGCCACTGGGCCGCGGTCAGGGCCCGCAGTCTGCGGTGTCCGGCCGCGGCGAGCACGGGCAGGACCAGCGCGAAGCGCAGGACCAGGACGGCGACGACGGTGTGCGTCGTGGTGATGCCCTTGGCTGCGAGATAGCTCGCGCCCCACACCACGGCCACCAGCAGGACGGGCAGATCGGTGAGCCAGGCCCGGCGCGGGGCGAGGGCGGGCGCGGGTACGGCGATCGACGACACCTGGATCTCCCACAGGAAGGACTGGTGGAGACGTCGGCGGCTCGCACGGGGACGATCACCGTACCGGGGCGGAAGCGTGAGTGCTACATGCTTTTCTCGGGGGCTCTTGCCGGGCCGCCCCTACTCGGCCAGATAGGTGCCGAACTCGGGGCGGCCGGCCCGCTCGTATGTGTTGATGGCCACGCCCGCGGCCGTGGTCCTCGCTCCGGTGTGCCGGAACGCGGTGGGCGTCACGCCGTCCGCGAAGAGGCGGCGGCCCTTGCCCAGGACGACGGGGAAGACCAGCAGATTGAGCTGGTCGACCAGGTCGTGGGAGAGGAGGAAGTGGGCGAGGCGAGCGCTTCCGTGGACCTGGAGCTCGCCCTCGGTGCGCTCCTTGAGCGCGGCGACCTCCTTGACGAGGTCGCCCCCGATGACGGTGGAGCCCGCCCAGTCGGCCTTGTCGAGCGTCGTCGACGCGACGTACTTCGGCAGCGAGTTGAGCTTCGAGGCGACGGGGTTGTCGGGGTCGGTCACCTTGGGCCAGTAGCCGGCGAAGATCTCGTACGTACGACGGCCGAGGAGGAAGGCCCCGACCCGGCCGAAGACCTCGTCGACGAAGGCGCCGAAGTCCTCGTCGCCGTACGGCACGGACCAGCCTCCCAGGTCGAAGCCGTCGCTGGTGTCCTCCTCCGGGCCGCCGGGGGCCTGCATCACGCCGTCGAGGGTGAGGAAGGTGGTGATCGAGAGCTGTGCCATGACAGGTGCCTGCTTCCGTGAGTGCGGTGGAGCTTCTCGAGTGCGTGGAGCCTTCTCATCAGCTGAGACCCGGCCCGTGCCGGGAACTCATCTCGGGGGACGGACGGCGACGGGCCGGGGGGCCGCTCGCCAGGACGGGGCGCTCAGCCGGCGTGCGTGGAGAACAGCCCGCCGGTCGGCCCCTGCTTGTCGCCGCCCTGGGCCTTGCGCAGGGCGTTGGCGAGGCCCTCGATGGTCAGCGACTGGAGGACCACCCGGCCGTCGCCCTCCAAGGTGGCCAGCGAGAGGCCCTCGCCGCCGAGGACGGCGTTCATGAGGCCTTGGCGGTTCAGGCCGCCGACGCGCTGGACTCCGTACTGGATGCCCTCCTCGAAGGCGACGATGCAGCCGGTGTCGACCTCGATGCGGCCGCCGAAGTCGGCGGGGTTGAGGTCGATGAAGTTGCCCGCGCCGCAGACGACGACGGTGCCGCGGCCGGTGAACTTCTCCAGGACGAAGCCCTCGCCGCCGCTGCGGCCGGTCCTGCCGCCGTGGAAGGCGATGCCGAACTCGACGGTGGACTCGGCGGCGACGAAGGCGTCCTTCTCGGCGAACCAGGCGCGTTTGCCGTCGAGTTCGAGCGCCCGCATCTCGCCGGGGAGCACGCCGGCGAAGCCGACGGTGCCCTCGCCGTCCGCGCAGCTGAAGTACTGGAAGGCGAGGGACTCGCCGACGGCGGCGCGCTGGCCGGCCTGCAGGGCGGTGCCCATGGCCTGACGCAGCATCCCGCCCATGCCCCCCGAACCGCCTGGGCCGGTGCCTTCGCCGCCCGTGCCTCCGCCGCCCGCAGGACCTGACAGCCGGGTCTCCATCGTCACGTTGGCGGTCTTGAACAGGAACTTGCCGGCCTCGCAGTACACCGTCTGGCCTGGCTGCAGGGAGACGACCGCCATCTGTACGGCGGTTCCGACGATCTCTTGCTGGAGGGTCACGCCAGCGATTCAACGTCCGTTTGCCGCCGGCGCCGAGGAAGCAGGGCCGGTTTCCTTGGACGGCGGCCACGCGGCATAGCGGCACGCGGTCGCCGGCCCGCGCTCGGGGACCGCGCGACGAGCCCTGGGAGCACGCGTCCTGGGAGCACGCGTCCCTGGGCCCACGTGGCTCCGCCCCGGACCCCGCGAGGCTCTGCGCCGTGCGCGGGTCCGGGGCGGACCTCGTCGTGCCTGGTGGCTTCGGAGCTCGGGCCTCGGGCCTCGTGGCCTCGCGCTGTCGGGCCTCGTGCCGTCGGCCTTCTCGCGTCAGCCGCCGAGCTCCTGGTGACGGGCCGCCAGCCGGGTCGCCCCCTCCTCGGTCAGCGAGCCGAACAGCCGCAGCCGCGAGATGCCGCCGTCGGGGAAGATGTCGACGCGCACCTGCGTGCCGACCGCAGGAGCGTCCAGGACGAAGCGGTGGTTGGTGTCGGGCTGGAGCCGGGTGCGCGGCAGCACCTCGACCCACTCGCCCTGCGCGCCGTCGCGTACGAGGAGCGCCGCCCAGCCCGCGCTGTTGCCCTTCAGATACGCCGTGTCGATCTCGACCGCGCGGATCTCGGACTGCGCCGCCAGCTGGTAGCGGATCCAGTCGTTGCCCTTGTCCCGGCGGCGGCGGGTCTCCCAGCCGTCGTCCATCTTGCGGGAGCGGCCCGGCTGGATGGTGTTCGTGGCCGGGGAGTAGAAGCGGTCGGACGCGTCCTCGACCTGGCCGCCGTTCTCCAGCGCCGCGAGGTCGAAGGCGCCGAGCGCGGCCAGCCACGCCGGGTCGGGCGCGACCTCGCCGTAGACCCGCAGGCGGGCGATGCCGCCGTCGGGGTGCTGGTTGACGCGCAGATGCGTGAAGCGCTGCTCGACGTCGACGGCGAAGCCGTTCGCCGCGTGTCCGCCGACGGCGGTACGGGGTACGAGCGTCACCCACTTCACCTCGTCCGCGAGGAGGTCCTCGGGCGAGGGGGCGCCGGCCACCGACGTGGCCTCGATGGAGACGGCCTGCGGGTAGTTGCCGCGGAAGTGGGCGGTGTCGACGACGATGCCGCGGACGACGCCGGGCGCGCCGAGCCGTACCAGCGCCCAGTCGTGGTCCTCGTCCGTCGGGTGCGGCTGCTCGGCGGAGACGCCGCGGCGGCGGCGGGTCTCCCAGCCGTCCATGATCTTGCCCTTGTGGCCGAAGTGCTCCGGGTCGAACTCGGCGGGCTCCGGCTTCAGCAGGTTCTCGCGCTCGGCGAAGAACTCGTCGTTGGCGGCGATCACGCCCGCGCCGAGCCTCCGGTCGGCGAGGTCGGGGTAGTGCGCGAACGGGAAGCCCGACGGACCGGCCGTGCGGTAGTCGGCGTACGGGTCGCCGCCGCCGAACGGGCTGGCGTCACCGGTGAAGGAAGGGATGGACACGATCACTTGTTCCTTTCGAGCAGCCGGCCGGTCGGCTCGGCCAGGGCGCCGTTCTCCACGATGCGCACGCCGCGCAGCCACGTCGACCTGACGACTCCGTGGAGCGTCTTGCCCGCGTAGGCCGTGACCTGGTTGCGGTGGTGGAGCTCGGCCGGGTCGACGGTGAAGGTCTCGTCGGGCGCGAGGACGGCGAAGTCGGCGTCGCGGCCGGCCTCGATCGCGCCCTTCTGGCTCAGTCCCGCGAGCCGCGCGGGGGCCTCGGACATCCAGCGGACGACGTCCTCGAGGGTGTGTCCGCGCTTGCGCGCCTCGGTCCAGATCGCGGGCAGGCCGAGCTGGAGAGAGGAGATGCCGCCCCAGGCGGAGGCGAAGTCCGGGGTCTTGAGGTCGGTGGTGCACGGCGAGTGGTCGGAGACGATGCAGTCGACGACGCCGTCGGCCAGCCCCTGCCAGAGCGCGTCCTGGTTCGCGGCCTCGCGGATGGGCGGGCAGCACTTGAACTCCGTAGCCCCGTCCGGGACTTCCTCCGCGGTGAGGGTGAGGAAGTGCGGACAGGACTCGACCGTGATCCGCACGCCCTCGCGCTTGGCGGCGGCGATCAGCGGCAGCGCGTCGGACGAGGACAGGTGCAGCACATGCACCCGGGCGCCCAGGCGCTTGGCGTGTGCGATCAGAGTGTCGATCGCGGTGTTCTCGGCGTCGCGCGGCCTGGAGGCGAGGAAGTCGGCGTACTTCGGGCCGGGCTCCTGGGGCGCCGCGGCCAGGTGGTGGGGGTCCTCGGCGTGCACGATCAGCAGGCCGTCGAAGCCGGCGATCTCGGCCATCGCCCGGGCGAGCCGCTCCTGGTCGAGCTCGGGGAACTCCTCGACCCCGGAGGGCGAGAGGAAGCACTTGAACCCGAAGACTCCGGCGTCGTACAGCGGCCGCAGATCCTGCACGTTCGACGGGATCGCCCCGCCCCAGAACCCGACGTCGATATGCGCCTTGCTGCGGGCCACGTCCTGCTTGACGACCAGGTTCGCCGGGGTCGTGGTCGGCGGCAGGGAGTTGAGGGGCATGTCCAGCAGGGTGGTGACGCCGCCCGCGGCGGCCGCCCGGGTGGCGGTCCAGAAGCCCTCCCACTCGGTGCGGCCGGGGTCGTTCACATGGACGTGGGTGTCGACGAGACCGGGGAGCAGGACGTCGTCCGCGAAGTCCTCCAGCCGGGCGCCGGCCGGCGGCTCCGCGTCGTACGCCAGCACCGCCGCGATCTTCCCGGCGGCGACGGCGACCGACGCGGCGCGCGTCCCCTCCGGGGTGACGACGCGTCTCGAGCGCAGTACCAGGTCTACGTCCAGGCTCACGTCCACATTGGACACCCGTGCCCCTCTCTTCCATTCTCTTCGATTCCGCACTGCGAAACTTCAACGAACTGTTGAAGGAGTCTTCACTTCCGCGCCCCCTCAGTCAAGACCCCGCGGACCCGGCGGCAACCCTTGGACGTTTCCATAAAGTGGAACTAGAATTTCGTGGAGCAGAACGTTGCTTGAGCCAAGGGCAGTGTCAGCAGACCGCGGGAGACCACCTCCAGCACACCGGCAAACGGGCCCTGACCGGCTAGGACTCCTCGCCTGGACCGATGTGCCCGGTGGAGCGGCCCGGTAGGCTGCTGCCTTGCCCTGCCTGCCCGAAAGGACCGCCCACGTGCCGACGTCCAGCGCCAGCGCCACCGACGCCGCCAAGACCGCCTCCAGCGGTGGCGTGCAGTCCCTGGAGCGCGCCTTCGACCTGCTCGAGAGAATGGCCGACGCGGGCGGCGAGGTGGGGCTGAGCGAGCTCTCCGCCGCCAGCGGCCTGCCGCTGCCGACCATCCACCGCCTGATGCGGACGCTGGTGGCCTGCGGCTACGTACGCCAGCAGCCGAACCGCCGCTACGCGCTCGGCCCCCGGCTGATCCGCCTCGGCGAGTCCGCGTCCCGCCTGCTCGGCACCTGGGCGCGCCCCTACCTCGCCAGGCTGGTCGAGGAGACCGGAGAGACGGCGAACATGGCGCTGCTCGACGGCGACGAGATCGTGTACGTCGCGCAGGTTCCGTCCAAGCACTCCATGCGGATGTTCACCGAGGTCGGCCGGCGGGTGCTGCCGCACTCCACGGGCGTGGGCAAGGCGCTGCTCGCCGACACCCCGGCGGACGAGGTACGAGCCCTGCTCGCCCGCACCGGCATGCCGGCGGCCACCGAGAAGACGATCACCACGCCGGACGGCTTCCTGCACGCCCTGGAACTGGTGCGGCAGAGCGGCTACGCGGTGGACGACAACGAACAGGAGATCGGCGTCCGCTGCCTGGCGGTCCCGGTCCCCAACTCCCCCACCGCAGCGGCGATCTCCATCTCGGGCCCCGCGGGCCGCGTCACGGAGGCGGCGACGGAGAAGATCGTCCCCATCCTCCAGGAGGTAGCGAAGGACCTCTCAACGGCCCTGGCAAGCCAGAACCCGACGTAACCCCCAGCCCCGCCGGAGAAACCCAGCCTCGCCCGCGAAACCCAGCCTCGCCGGCGTTTGAGGCGCGGGGTCCGGGGCGGAGCCCCGCGGGGGCCGGCGACCGTTCCTGCGGGACCTCCCGCGCAAGGTCCGTCCTCAAACTCCCCCAGACTTCGTCCGGGGGGACCCCCAACGGGCTGGAATTGCTCGCCCCCGTGCCTCGGAACTGGCTGGGATGGCCGGGCAAATTCAGCCCCGCCGGCGTTTGAGGCGCGGGGGCCCGGGGGCGGAGCCCCCGGCCAGGCCGGTGCCCCGGCAAGCAGCCCGCGCGCTACCCCCGCCACCTCGGCGGCATCTCGCCGAACAGATCGACCGCGTTCCGCACATCCATCAACGCCGGCCCCAACGCACTCACCGACCCAATCGCCCCCGCGATCAACAGCAGCGAGCGACGCATCCGCGGAATCTCCGGCCCCCCGCCCGCCACCATCGCCGCGAGGACCGCGAGCTCGTCCTCCGCGATGTCGCGGTCGGGGAACTCCGCCGGGTGACCGGCCAGCTCGCGACGGAGCCGGGAGACGGCAGCTCTCAGCTCCGTCGCCCTCGGGTCCTCGCCGCTCCCGGTCACCCGCGTCTGCCCCACGCTCCGCAACAAGCCCTCCCCCTCGCACATCCTCGTGCTGGTTCGACGACCGTCAGGTGATGGTCAGACACCCTGAGTCGCGGGCCAGTAAACGCCATCCGATGCGGTACGCGCCACTCCGCGGACGTAATTCAGGACGACGGCCGCACCATTCAGGACGACGGCTGCACCGGGTCGAGGGCGTTGCGCCAGACGGTCACATCGAGGGTGATGAACCTGCTGGGGTCCGAGTCGGGCGACTTCCCCTGGTAGGTCACCACGCCGATGTGTCCGGAGTTGGTCAGCACGCAGAACTTGGCGCCCTTCGACAGGCTGTCGAGCTCGAGCCTGGTCGCGTAGCGGGTCTCGCTGCGGCACGTCTGGAGATCGGCGTTCTGGCCGGTGCGGAGCAGGATCAGCCGGGCGTTCTCGACATCGATCTGGTCGAGGTTGTACTCATAGCCGACGTCCTCGTTGGAGTCGTCGCCGATCGGCTTGATCGGGTCGTCGCCCAGGGTGATGTGGTAGTTGTCCACCACTTCGAGGCCGTTGTAGGTCTTGGGCTCCGGGTCGGGCACCGCGGCCGTGGGGGACTCCTCGGGGGTCCCGTCGCCGCCGGCGGTGGAGTCCTCCGCGACCGGGTCCGGCGTGGGCTCCTCCTGCGTCGTCTCGCCGCCCTCGTCCGGGGACTCGTCCTGGGACTTGGCCTGCTCGTCCTTGCCGTCGTCCTTGGACAGGTACAGGTACGCGCCGCCGCCCGCGAGTCCGCCGAGGACGATCGTCGCGAGGAAGGCGATGGCCAGATTGCGCCCGGTCTTCTTCTTTTTCTTGGGCAGCTCGGCGGCGGGGACAGGAGCCGTCGCGTACTGCTGCTGTGTCTGCTGGGGGTACCCGTATCCGGGCGGAGGCGTGGCCTGCGTGTGCGCCTGCGGATACCCGTACGCCTGCGGCTGGGGCTGCTGCTGGAGATGCTGCTGCTGGGGCTGGGTCGGAGGCTGCGGGGCCGGACCGAAGCCGGGCGGCGGGGTGGCCGGGGCGGCGTGGGCGGTGGGCGTCGGCACGACGGGCGCCTGAGCGGGGGCCTGCGTCATGGGCGCCTGAGCCGGGGCCTGCGCTATGGGCGCCTGAGCGGGAGCGGCGGGAGCGACAGGAGCGGCGGGAGCGACCGGCGCACCGGCCGGCGGCGTCACCGGCGGCGCGGGCGCGGCCTTGCGCGTGGTGATCTCCGCGGCGACCGCGCCCGGCAGCCACTCCTCGGGCCGGCGCAGCACCGTCTCCGCGTTGGCGGCCTGACAGATCGTGAGCAGCTCGGCGACCGAGGGACGGGCCTCGGGGTCCTTCGCCAGGCAGCGGGTCACCAACTCCCGCAGCTGCTCGGGCACTCCGCTCAGATCCGGGTCCTCGTGCACGATCCGGTAGAGCACGCCGTGCGAGGTGCCCTCGCCGAAGGCGGGGCTGCCGGTCGCCGCGTAGGCCGCGACCTGGCCGAGCGCGAAGATGTCGGTGGCGGGCGTGACATGGCTGCCCGCGGCCTGCTCGGGGGCCATGAAGGAGGGCGTGCCGATGGTGACGCCGCTGCTGGTGAGCGATGTGGCGTCGGCGGCGCGGGCGATGCCGAAGTCGATGACGCGCGGCCCGTCAGAAGCGAGCAGCACGTTGGCGGGCTTGAGGTCGCGGTGCACGATGCCCGCGCCGTGGATGACGTGCAGCGCCTCGGCGATCCCGGCGACGAGCAGCAGCACGGTGTCCACCGGCAGCTTGCCGTGCTCGATCACGGCGTCGGCGAGCGAGGGCCCGGGGACGTAAGCCGTGGCGAGCCAGGGCTGCTTGGCCTCCGGATCGGCGTCGATGACCGGGGCGGTGTACAGGCCCTGGACGCGCTGCGCGGCCTGCACCTCCTGCGCGAACCGGCGGCGGAACTCGGCGTCTTGTGCGAAGTCGGGCCTGATCACCTTGATGGCGACCGGCCGCCCGCCGGGCGTGTACGAGAGGTACACCTTGCCCATGCCGCCGGCGCCGAGCCGGGCGGCGAGCTTGTATCCCGCGACGTTCTGCGGATCCTCTTCACCCAGCGGCTGGAACACGACGCCCTGTACGCGGCCACTCATCGACTCTTGTCCCCCATGGCGAACTTCAGTTGTTGGAGCTGCACCCTATCCAAGGTCGCCCCGACCTCTCCACGCGACGACGACCTGCGCGGACCAGTCGGTTCCACGGCGCGAGGACGGGGTTCGAACGGCGCGCGCTTCTTCCCGATATGAGGTAGGGAGTCCTCATGCCAAACGAATCGAAGCCGCCGGTCGTCGCCGGACTGCTGCTCGCGGCGGGCGGCGGCCGCCGGCTCGGCGGACGCCCGAAGGCGCTGCTGGTGCACCGGGGCAGGCCGTTGGTCGAGCACGCGGTGCGCGTGCTGCGCGAGGGCGGCTGCGGCCCGGTGCACGTGGTGCTGGGCGCATCGGCCGAGCTGGTGCGCGAGCGGGCGGACCTCACCGGCTGCTTCCTGGTCGACAACCCCGCCTGGGAGGAGGGCATGGGCTCCTCCCTGCGGGCGGGCCTTCGGTCGCTGGCGGCGACGGAGGCGGACGCGGCGCTGGTGTCGCTGGTGGACCAGCCGGGGATCGGCGCGGCGGCGGTGGCCCGGATCCGCCGCGCGTACGACTCCCGGGACGCGCTGGCGGCGGCCGCGTACGGAGGCGAGCGCGGCCACCCCGTCCTCTTCGGCGCGCACCGCTGGAAGGACGTCGCGACGAGCGCGGTCGGCGACCGCGGGGCACGCTCGTATCTGAAGGCGCACGAGTGGGCTCTCGCGCTCGTCGAGTGCGGGGACGTCGCCGAGGCGTACGACATCGACACACCGCAGGACCTGCCCCGGCTCGAGTAGCCGGCGCCCGTCGGACGCACCTTCCGTGCACGGCGTGGCACTCAGAGCCATGGTCTGTCGACCCGGAGAATCTCGATATCAACAAACCATTGAACTTCCACCATGAGGAAACTACTATCCACAGGTCAGAAGCGCCCGAGATCCCAGCCGGCGCCCTGCGGCCGTTTCCCGGCTGTGCGGCACGGAGTGCCGTATCTCCCCGCACGCCGACCGCCAGGCGCCGCCCGCCGAAGGAAGTGACAGCTCATGTCCGCACCAGCGCCGTCCCCGCTGGCCATCGTCGACGCCGAGCCCCTGCCCCGGCAGGACGAGGTACTCACCGAAGCGGCCCTCGCCTTCGTGGCCGAGCTGCACCGGAACTTCACGCCCCGGCGTGACGAGCTCCTCGCCCGCCGCAGCGAACGCCGCGCCGAGATCGCCCGCACCTCCTCGCTGGACTTCCTCCCGGAGACGGCCGCGATCCGCGCGGACGACTCCTGGAAGGTGGCGCCGGCGCCGACGGCCCTGAACGACCGCCGGGTGGAGATCACCGGACCGACCGACCGCAAGATGACCGTCAACGCCCTGAACTCGGGCGCGAAGGTCTGGCTCGCCGACTTCGAGGACGCCTCCGCCCCCACCTGGGAGAACGTCGTCCTCGGCCAGCTCAATCTGATCGACGCCTACGAGCGCCGGATCGACTTCACCGACCCGAGGTCCGGGAAGTCGTACGCCCTCAAGGACGACGACCAGCTCGCGACCGTGGTGATGCGCCCCCGCGGCTGGCACCTGGAGGAGCGTCATCTGCGCCTCGACGGCCGCGCGGTCCCCGGCGCGCTGGTCGACTTCGGCCTGTACTTCTTCCACAACGCCCAGCGCCTGATCGACCTCGGCAAGGGCCCGTACTTCTACCTCCCGAAGACGGAGTCGCACCTGGAGGCCCGCCTCTGGAACGACGTGTTCGTCTTCGCGCAGGACTACGTCGGCATCCCGCAGGGCACCGTCCGCGCGACCGTGCTGATCGAGACGATCACGGCGGCGTACGAGATGGAGGAGATCCTCTACGAGCTGCGCGACCACGCGGCCGGCCTCAACGCGGGCCGCTGGGACTACCTCTTCTCGATCGTCAAGAACTTCCGTGACGGCGGCGAGAAGTTCGTGCTGCCGGACCGCAACGCGGTGACGATGACGGCGCCGTTCATGCGCGCGTACACCGAGCTGCTCGTGCGCACCTGCCACAAGCGAGGCGCGCACGCGATCGGCGGGATGGCGGCCTTCATCCCGTCCCGGCGCGACGCCGAGGTCAACAAGGTCGCCTTCGAGAAGGTCAAGGCGGACAAGGACCGCGAGGCGGGCGACGGCTTCGACGGCTCCTGGGTCGCCCACCCGGACCTGGTGCCGATCGCGATGGCCTCCTTCGACGCGGTGCTGGGCGACAAGCCCAACCAGAAGGACCGGCTGCGCGAGGACGTCTCGGTGGCGCCCGGCGATCTGATCGCCGTCGACTCCCTGGACGCCAAGCCCACGTACGACGGCCTGCGCAACGCCGTCCAGGTCGGCATCCGCTACATCGAGGCGTGGCTGCGCGGCCTCGGCGCGGTCGCGATCTTCAACCTGATGGAGGACGCGGCGACGGCGGAAATCTCCCGCTCCCAGATCTGGCAGTGGATCAACGCGGGCGTCGTCTTCGAGAACGGCGAGCTGGCGACCCCCGAGCTGGCCCGCCAGGTCGCCGCGGAGGAGCTGTCGGCGATCCGCGCCGAGCTGGGCGAGGAGGCGTTCACGTCGGGCAACTGGCAGCAGGCGCACGATCTGCTGCTGAAGGTCGCCCTGGACGAGAACTACGAGGACTTCCTGACGCTGTCGGCGTACGAGCAGCTGCGCGGCTGAGTCTCCGTACCACCGCTTCGACGCCCCCGGTACCGCGCACGGCGCCGGGGGCGTTGCCGTGCCCTAGTCCGTCGACTGGCCCGTCGACCTGTCGGAGTGCCCCAGGGTCCGCCCGGGCGCCACGCGGTCGCGCACCAGCCGCTTGACGGCGGTCGGCTCCGGAAACCCGTGCTCGCGCCGGTCCCACACCACATCGCCGTCGACGCGCACGACGAGGACCCCACCGGTCCCCGGCTTGAGGGCGACCTCGGTCAGCTCGGATTCGAAGGTGGTGAGCAGCTCCTGCGCCAGCCACGCGGCACGAGGGAGCCAGCGGCACTGAGTGCAGTACTCGATCTGGACGCGGTGGTCCGGGGTGGGCGTGGGGTCAGCTGGTGTGTTCACAGGAGACGCCTTTCGGCTGGTGGGACGGGTGACGCGGCTGACGCTGACACTATGGTGCGGAGCAGGGGCGGGGTTCGGCTCCGCCCGACCATGGCAGAACAGCGGACGGTCGACGGAGGCAAGCGTGATCAAGCGGCTGGGGTTCTTCCGCGAATTCGACCCACAGAACACGGATCTCTCGGCTCCGTCGATCCATGACGCCGTCAGACCGACCGGACCGCAGGACGAGGCCGGCCTGGTGGCGTACCTGGCCTCGGGGACCGAGATCTTCAGTGCCATGGGAGCGGAACGCGATGTGATGACGGGCGACGCGTGGATTCCCGGAGCGGGATCGCTCGTCACGGACGGCGCCTGGCTGTGGCCACACGAGTTGAGCCACTACGTGGAGCGCTACCACGCCCAGTTGCCCGAGGAGTTCTCGGCGCTCGTGCGCGCCGCTCGCTACAGCGCGCCTCCTGTGCCCCGCCACCGCATCGAAGAGATATTCCAGGAGGTCTTCGGCAGCTCGCCGTCCGCGGCTCGATCGAGCGGCGCGACGGACACCGACGGGTTCTGCTCGTGGTACCTGTCGGATCTGACCCCGCAGATCAGCGCCCTACTGCTGCAGAGCCTGGAGGCTTCCGGCCTGACGGCCCGCAACCCGCTCACCGGTGACGTGTTCGTGTCCCGGGCCGCTGTCGCGGGTGGGCCCGCGCTGCCGGTACACGACCCGAGGGACCTCGCCGCCGTCCTGGCAGACCCGGGCGACGGCGGCATAGCCGTCCGCCTGTGGCTCGCGTACGACACCTCCGCCGTAGCCCGGGTGCGCAGGCTGGAAGGCACGACAGCGGTCGTCGTCCACGACCTCGCAGGCTTGCGGGAACCCGAGCGCGAGCTAGTGGTCGAGGCGCTCGTTCGATCCTTCGACCAACTCCGCGACGACTGCCGGGAATTCGTGGTCGACCTGGACATGGATTGGGAACGGTCTTCGCCGTCCTCACCGCGCTGATGACTTCTGTCCGCGACTACTCAGTGGTCGCTGAGGGCGGTGTCACACCCGGCTCGATCGTCGACCGTACATAGATCCGCGTGCTGCCCGGCTTGAACTCGTGAGCGAAGAGATCGACGCACCGCTGGAGATAGCGTCCTTCAGGGGTCTTGAGGTCGTCAGGGCAGAGGCTGACCTTCCGCAGACCCTCGACGAGCGTCTCCGGCTCGGTCAGCCCAAGGTGGGCGAAGGCGGCGGCCGGCCGGTAGTCCTTCTTCTCCGGGTGGAAGTTGCGGATCATCTTCGTACCGTTCCGAATCAGCCGGGACGTGTAGACGTCCGCCTCCTGACTGGAAAGGGTGAAGGAGAGCAGCCCCGTGTCGTAGCGCTGGCCGGTCTTGTAACCGGCGCGGCGGTCAGATGCCTTCGCCGGGATCCGGATGCCGATCTCATCGCTCAACCAGTCAGGTGTGGCACCGCTTTTCCAGCAGCAGTTCATCTCGTTGTCCGACTGGTCTGACTGGTCCGACGACACGTGATCGGCAACGAACGCGAACGCGCCGACGATCGCGGCGACGCAGGCAAGAATCGCGACGATCACGACCACCGCTGTCGGCGGGCGGCGGCGTGCGGGCCGCTCGCTGGTGGATCTGCTGCCGGGGCTGCTCATGGGTGGACCTCTACCGACCTTCCTGCTGCATCGCTGACAGGCGGTGTACTCGTACGCCAGTCGGCGTACGAGTACACCGGATGGACAGTACGAGCAACCGTCCGTGACAGTTGGCGACCGAGCGGCGTTGAACCGGTATCCGACCACCACGGGGAGCGGCCGACATGTCAGGCAACACCGAACCCGAGCCGTCCGAAAGCCTCAAGACATTCGGCGCGGTGCTTCAGGCTTTCCGCGAACACGCCGGTCTCACCCAGGAGTCGCTCGCTCCGCTCGTGCAGTACTCGCCGCATTTCGTGGCCTCCGTCGAGCAGGGGAGGCGGTTCCCGCCCAAGGAGTTCATCGATCGGGCGGAGGAGGCGCTCGGCGCGTTCGGAGCGCTGCGCAAGGCGGCACGGCACCTCTGCCGCAAGTCGGGGCTGGCGTCATGGTTCCACCAGTGGGCAGAGCTGGAGGAGCGGGCGCTGAGCATGTGCACATACGAATGCCGTCTGATGCCGGGGCTGTTGCAGACGGAGGCGTACGCCAGGAGGCTCTTCGAGAACCAACTCCCGCCGCTGACCGACGAACAGATCGAGGCTCAGTTGGCGGCTCGCCAAGAGCGCCAACGCCTGCTGCGGGAACGGCCGAACACGGCGTTCAGCTTCATCCTCGAAGAGCATCTGTTTCTGCGCCGTATGGGCGGGGCGGAGATCACCCGGGAGCTCATCGACCATGTACTCGACGTCTCGTCGTTGCGGAACATCGAACTTCAGGTCGTGCCCTTGGTGCGGGAGGTACACGCTGGCCTCGATGGGCCCATCCGACTGCTGGAGACCCCCGAGCACCAGCACTTCGCCTACTGCGAGGCGCAACGCGGCGGGCAGTTCATCTCCGACCCGAAGGAGATCAGCGTGCTCCAGATGCGGTATGCGATACTGCGCTCGCAGGCCCTCACGCCGGAGGACTCCACGATCCTGCTGGAGCGACTTAGAGGAGCGCCATGAGCAGCACGGAACTGGTCTGGTTCAAGAGCAGCTATAGCGGCGGCGACGGCGACGACTGCGTCGAGGTCGCGTCCGCTCCCCACTCGGTCCACGTCCGCGACTCCAAGGACGTACAGCGCCCCCACCTCGCTCACTCCCCCACCGCCTGGGCCGAGTTCGTGGCCTTCGCCGCGCAGGTCTGAGTCACGAGACCCGTAGGCCTGCTGAAGCGACTTCGAGGAGCGCCATGAACACCACGGAACTGGCCTGGTTCAAAAGCAGCTACAGCAGCGGCGACGGCGACGACTGCGTCGAGGTCGCCGCCGCTCCCCACTCAATCCACGTCCGCGACTCCAAGGACGTACAGCGCCCCCACCTCGCCCATTCCCCCACCGCCTGGGCCGAGTTCGTGGCCTTCGCCGCGCAAGTCTGAGTCGCGAGGATCGCCGCCTCCTAGGCGATCACCACCGTCCGCTGCGCGGAGAAGTCGCCCCACTCGCCGTCGGGCAGCTTGGCGCGGAGTTTGACGCTGTAGCGGGTGCCGGGCTCGTCCGTGACCGTCATGGTGTACTTCGCCGTCCCGGCGGGCGGCGCGGCGCCCCAGACGATGGTCGTGGCCAGCTTCCCGTTTAGGAACAGCTGATGCTCCTTGACCGGTCCGCCTGCCCGCGGCGGGGTCCAGCTGAGATCGACCACCCCCTTGCGGGCCGTCGCCTGGAGGTCGGTGGGCGCCGTGCTGGGGCCCTTCCCGGGGGCGGACGCGGTCGGGAGGTCCACCGCGTTGCTGTCCGGCGAGGAGTTCTCGGCGGCGTCACGGGCCCGCACCGTGAAGGTGTAGACGGTCCCGGGCCGCAGGCCGGTGACGCGGGCCGTGGTCTCGGTCCCGCTCACGCTGTGGATGCGGGAGTCCTCCTGGTAGACGTCATACGAGGTGACGCCTATGTCGTCGGTCGAGCGGCCCCAGGTCAGCGTGGCGTCCGTGCCGCCCCCGATCCGCCCGCTCAGCCGCGCCGGCCGGGTGGGCGGTCTCCGGTCGTCCGGCGTGGGGGCCGGGGTGGTGACCGATATCGCCGTGCTGGGCTCGGAGAGGTTCCCGGCGGCGTCCCGGGCCCGGACCGTGAAGGTGTACGGGGTCTGGGGAGCGAGCCGCTCGACGTCGACCATGTGCTGGGCGGCGGGAAGCGTCTTGACCTTGACCCCTTTCTGGTACACCTCGTACCCGGTCACGGCCTTGTTGTCGGTGGACTGCTCCCACATGACGTGAACGGAGGTGGCGCTGCCCGCCTGGGCGGTCACTCCGGCAGGGGCAGAGGGGCGTTCGGTGTCCGTCTCCTCGCCTGCGCAGGCGGCGAGAGCCAGGACGGCGACACACGCCAACGCGGCAATGGTGGGGGGTCGTTGCACGGTGGGCCTCCGCGGACGAGGGCATTGGTCCAGACCTATATGACACAGCATCGCCGCCGCGACAAGGCCCCGGACTCAATCCGTCGGGGACGAGGGCAGCTCACTTCTCCGAGATTCCGGCCGCCGCAGCGATGAGTTTCGGCGAGCGGACCGGTCGTCACTGCATGGACTCCACTACGCAGACCTCGTCGCCCGACCTCGGCCCCGCCGCCCACGCCGTCGCCCAGCTGCTCGACGGGGTCGACGACGCCCGGCTCGGGGACCCCACCCCCTGTCCCAAGTACGCCGTACGCGAGCTGCTCGGGCATATCGTCGGGCTGGCCACCGCCTTTCGGGACGCCGCCCGCAAGGACCTCGGGCCCAGCACCCAGACGCCGGCGGGGGCCGCGCTGCCCGTGCTGGAGGAGGGCTGGCGCGCCGTGCTCCCGCAGCGGCTGGGCGAGCTCGCCGAGGCATGGCGGCAGAGCGGGGCGTGGGACGGCGACACCCAGGCAGGCGGGATCACGTTCCCGGCGGCTATCGCCGGGCGGGTGGCGCTCAACGAGCTGGTGATCCACGGGTGGGACCTGGCCCGCGCCACCGGGCAGGACTACGACCCCGGGGACGCGAGCCTGCAGGTGTCGTACGAGATGCTCCAGCCCTCCGACGACGATCCTGGCCGGGACGAGATCTTCGGGCCGGTCGTCTCCGTGCCCTCCAGCGCGCCCCTTCTCGATCGGGTCGTCGGGCTCAGCGGCCGTCGGCCGGACTGGCGGCCCGGGGACTGACCTGGGCCAGCAGCGCGCGGGCCCGTTCGCGTACCGCCTGGTCCGAGCCGTCGATCACTTCTGAGCTCGGGGTGACCACCCGCAGGTCGCGCTCCGCGAGCGCCGTCAGACGAGCCGTGACCGGCGGGGTGAGCACGGCCGGGCCCAGCGCCGCGAGGGCGGCGAGCGCCTGGCCCGGGTGCGAGGACTGCTCGGCTGACGACAGGAGCGCGTCCGCCGCCGCCTCGCGGTCGACGTCGTGTCCCACGGCGAGGAGGGCCAGGAACGCCGACGGGCGCTTGTCCACGTCGTCCACGAAGGCCTCCAGCGCCGGGCCGAGGTCGGCCCCCGCCGGGCCGAGCTCGGCGGCCGCGTCGATCGCGCCCCGCGCGGACCACATGCTCACCCACGGGTCGTCCGCCAGAACCGCGAAGACGCCCTTGAGCACCGCGACCGCCTCGTCCGCCGCACCGGTCAGCCGCCACAGCGCGACGGCGATCGCCGCGTCCAACTGCGGGGCCGTGCGCGGCTCGCCGGGCGCGGACAGCCCCGCGCGCAGCCGAGGCGCCAGGGCCCTTGCGTCCGGGCCCAGTCGACCGACGTGGGTCGCCGCCCCCGAGTCGACCCCTTCCGCCAGCAGGGCCGTGACCTCGCGCACCAGCGGGCCTTGATCGCCGGTCAGGTCGTACAGCGCCTCGGCCGCGGCATGCCGCCCCGGCTGCGGCCCCGAGTCGGCCGCGCCGCGCAGCAGGCCCGCGATCCGCTCGCGCTCCTCGGGAGGGCAGACGGCCGCGAGCGCCTTCGGCACGAGGGAGGGATACCGCTCGAGCGCCGCGGTCAGCTCAGGCAGCGCGGGCGCGGCGGCCGGGCCCCAGTGCGTCAGCATCGCGAGCAGCGAGGCCGCCTCGCGGCTCTCGGGGTCCGCGAGCGGCAGCCGGGTGCGGATCGCGTCCAGCAGCTCCGGCGCGAAGGCGATCACAGGCAGGGGCCGCAGGATCGAGAACCCGCACGCCGACTCCAGCGCCCGGGGCCACCGCGTCAGATCGCGGGCGAGCAGCGGGGCGGCCGGCTCCGGCGCGATGTGGACGAGCTCCGCGAGCGCCGCGTCCGCGAGGTCGCCGTCCTCGGCGACGAGGGCGGCCAGTGCGGGGGCGGCCGCCGCCGCGTGCTCGCCGAGCTTGCCGAGGATCTCCAGCACGCGCTCGGTGTGCGCGGCGTCGTCCAGCAGGGCGACGAGGGGCGCCGCGAGCCGGCCCGGCGCGCTGCGCGAGATCGTGCACGCGTGGTCGGCGGCCCGCAGCGCCTCGGCCTGCCCGTCGGGCTCCGCGGAGCGCAGGGCGGCCTCCAGCAGTTCGTACGCCGCGTCGCGGTCCTCGTCCGTGTCGCGTCGCAGCAGCGCGTCGACCGCGTACGTCAGCGGCTCCGTACGCTCCAGGTCGAAGCGCTCGTAGACCCAGGTCTCCGCGGGAAGCAGCGCGAGCAGCGCGTCTCGGTGCGCCGCCGACCAGGGCAATCCGGCGTCCAGGCAGGCCAGCACGGCGACGACGCGCAGCTCGAAGGGCTGGTCCGGACCGATCGACTCCAGTGCCGCGTCCGTCGAGCCCGCCGGGTCGAGATGGACCATTCCCGCGAGCAGCTCCGCCCGCACGGACGGCGTCCGCTCCTGCGTCCAGCACCGCAGCAGCACGGGGAGCACCGGCGCCGCGGCCCGGGTCTGCGCCGCCGTCCACGCCGCCGCCCGGCGGATCTCCGGGTCCTCGGACTCGATCATCGGCAGCATCAGCGGCAGCTGAGCCGCGACGGCACTCCGGCAGGCGCCCGGCTCGCCGACCTCGTGCTCGTCCTCGGTCTCGGCTATCGAGCCGAGCAGGACCAGCAGGTCGGAGGACTTGATCCCGGCCGCCGCCATCCGCGCGAGGAAGGGCACCGCCTCGGCGGTGGCGCGGTAGACCGTGCCCTGGTGGATGATGCTGGACCAGAGCTCGGACAGCGCCCCGCCCTCCGCGTCCTCGTCGCCGCCGGCCAGCGCTCGAAGGATCGCGGGCACGTCTTCGGCGGTGCCGTACGCATGGTGCAGCTCGGCCCACGGCCGGCTGTCCAGATCGTCGAAGCCGGCGAAATCCTGTGCGAGATCCATGAGCAGGAGCATCGCACGGGCGTCTGACAATCCTCCCCGAGGCTCTCCCCGAGGCCCCTCCCCGAGGCTCTCGCCCTAGGCCCTCCTCGCGGTCCTGTCGGCACCGGCCTCGGGACGCGCGGAACACCTGCGGCGGGCGGGCGAGTCGGCGGCGCGAGGCTCGGAGCCCTCGGAGCTCGCGGCGGTCGCCGAGGCCGCTACGGCGCCCGAGAACGCGGAGTTCCCGGACGCCTCGGCGGCCGGTCGGGAGCGGGCGGGAGCAGTCGCCCGCGTCTGACCAGGTGTGGCGACTCGGGCGGGCCCGGAACTATCGGGCCGTCCCAGTCGTCGTATGCGACCGAGGGACCCGCCACACCGCCGCCGATCGACTGCCGATCGAGCGGCCCGAGCGGTTCAGTAACCTCAAGGCAAGGCCGGGGCGCCCTGACCCCGGGAGGGGGAACCGTCGTGAAGTCCGTGCTCAGAGCGCTGTCCGCGCTGATGCTGCTGGCGCTCTGCGCCTGTTCAGGCTCCGGTTCGGGGCCGGAGCGGGAGCGGGACACCGCCGGGCTCGCCGACCCGGCGAAGAAGGAGATCGCCATGCGGCTCGTCTCCAGCGCCGAGAACTCCTCGCTGGACTGGAGAGCCCAGTACGAGTACATCGAGGACATCGGCGACGGCCGCGGCTACACCGCCGGAATCATCGGCTTCTGCTCCGGCACCGGCGACATGCTGACCGTGGTCGAGAAGTACACCAAGGCCCGGCCGGGCAACGCTCTCGCGCCCTTCCTGCCCGCGCTGCGCGCGGTGAAGGGCAGCGACTCGCACAAGGGCCTGGGCCGCCCCTTCACCGACGCCTGGGCGCGGGCCGCCGCATCCGACGCGGCGTTCCGGGCGGCGCAGGACGCGGAGCGGGACCGCTCGTACTTCACGCCCGCCGTCCGGCAGGCCGAGGCCGACGGGCTGGGCGCGCTGGGGCAGTTCATCTACTACGACGCCTATGTGATGCACGGCCACGGCGACTCCAAGGGCTCGATCGGCTTCGCCACGCTGCGCAAGAACGCCCAGCGCGCCGCCGAGCCCCCGGCGCGCGGCGGCGACGAGAAGGCGTATCTGAACGCGTTCCTCGACGCCCGCGTCGAGGCCATCGGCCACGAGCCCTCGCACACGGACACCAGCCGCATCGAGACGGCCCAGCGGGTCTTCGTACGGGAGGGAAAGCTCGGCCTGGAGCTTCCGCTCACCTGGAAGGTGTACGGCGACGACTACCGCATCGACCGCGTCGACGCGGAGTAGGCAACCCACCGGCCCACCAGCGGCCCCAGCCGCCCAGCCGCAGCGCGACGACGGGCCGAGCGGGCACCGTCGGCGATGGGCGGCTGTACGGCTGAGCGCCGAGGAGGCCGACGGTCTCCGCGACCAGTAGCGCGCGCTGGTCGACCGGCTGGGCTGACCCGCGCGTACGGGGACCGTCGTCAGGCTCGGCTGAGGCCGAACCGCACGGTCTTCGCCCCGGCTTCCAGGGTGTGCTGGGGCAGCGTCCCCGGCCCGCAGGAGGCGCTGCCGATGCCGTGGTGGGCGGCGTCGAGGGTGACGAAGACCCGGTCGCGCGGGACGAGTTCGGCGGTGTGGCGGGCCGCGTCCAGGTCCTCGGCGGTCCACCGGCGGACCGTGAGGTCGAAGCGGGGGGCGCCGGTGATCAGCAGTCCGCCACCGGGCCCGCTGAGCAGCGCGCGGCGGACGTCGCGGCGGTTGCCGTTCTCCTGGGGGCGTACGTAGGGCGTCTGCATCTCGTCCACGGTCAGCCGGTGGCGGCCGGTCCTGGCGGCGGCCGTCGTGTCGCGGTACGCCTCGCCGGGGCCCAGGCCGAACCACTCCACAGTGTCGAGCCGGCCGGGACAGACCAGCCGCACCCCGATCCTCGGCAGCGGACCGGTCCACTGTCCCTCCGGCTCGGCGGTGAGCTCCAGCCAGAGGCGGTCCGCCTCGGCCCGCCAGCTATAGACCGCCGTCATCGCGGCGTCCGTCCCGGCGGCGGCGACGCGCGTGGTCGCCCGGACCCCGTCCGGGCCGGCGTCCAAGCCGAGGAGCTTATGGGTGAGCCGGTGCAGCCCTGCGGTCCGCCAGCGGTCGGCGAGGCGCGGGCCCAGCACGTCGTTGTCCGTCGGCGCCCGCCATAGGTCGAGCCGGGGTCCCTCCACCTCTAGGCCGCCGACCTCGCGCAGCAGCCCGGTGGCCGCGTCGAAGACGCCCGGACCGAGGGTGATCACACTCCCCGCGCGGGCGGCGGCGACGAGCGGCCCGCTGGCGTACGGAACCGGGGCGTACGGGAGCGGGGCAGCCGCGAACACCCGCTCGCCCCAGGCGACCTCGTGCCCGGCGGCGGCCCACGGCTCGTCCTCGGCGAGCTCGGCGACGACTCTCAGCACCCGCTCGCCGCCGCCGCTGCCACTGCCACTGCCACCGCCACTGCCGGCGCCGATCGCCGGGGCGGCCACGGTCGCGCTCTCGCCGGGCGCGAGGACGGGCACGTCCAGCACGCCTTCCATGAACAGCCCGTCGCGGTCCTCGGCGCGCCAGCGGAAGCGCAGATGGGACGTGTCGCGGAAGTCGTGACCGTTGCGGACGGCGATCCCGTCCTCGCCGGGCTCGATCCGCAGCGGCTCGATCACCTTCTTGTACTCGACGAGGCCGGGCGAGGGTGTGCGGTCGGGGAAGACCAGGCCGTCGGCGACGAAGTTCCCGTCGTGCACGGGCTCCCCGAAGTCGCCTCCGTACGCGTAGTACGTCCGTCCGTCGGCGGTCCGCTGGGCGATGCCGTGGTCGATCCACTCCCAGACGAAGCCGCCCTGGAGTCTGGGGTACCTCTCGAACAGCCGCTGGTACTCGCTCAGTCCGCCGGGACCGTTGCCCATAGCGTGCGCGTACTCGCAGAGGATGAACGGAAGCCGCCGCCGACGGGCGTCCAGGGCCGGGTCCCGGGTGGCCTTCTCCTCGCCGCGGCCGATCAGCTCGGTCTCGGCGTGGTCGGCGTACATACGGCTATAGACGTCGACGTATCCGCTGTCCCAGTCGCCCTCGTAGTGCAGCGGGCGGCCGGGGTCGCGGGTGCGGGCCGCCTCGGCCATGGCGGCCAGGTTCGCGCCCGTGCCGCTCTCGTTGCCGAGCGACCACATGACGACGCTGGGATGGTTCTTGTCCCGCTCGACCGTGCGGCTCATCCGGTCGAGGAACGCCTCGCGCCACCGGGGGTCGTCGCTCGGGTTGCCGCGCCAGCCGACGCGCTCGAAGCCGTGCGTCTCCAGATCGCACTCGTCGACGACCCAGAGGCCGAACTCGTCGCACAGGGACAGGAATTCGCTGCTCGGCGGGTAGTGGCTGGTGCGCACGGCGTTGATGTTGTGGCGCTTCATCAGCAGGACGTCGTGCAGCGCCGTCTCGCGACCGACGGTGCGGCCGGTCTCGGGGTGCCATTCGTGGCGGTTGACGCCGCGCAGCAGGAGGGGGCGGCCGTTGACCGTGAGCAGTCCGTCCTCGACGGCGACCGTGCGGAAGCCGATGCGCACCCGGATCCGCTCGCCGCCCGCCGTCAACTCGGCGTCGTAGAGGCGCGGCTGCTCCGCGGTCCAGGGGACGACGCCGGGGACGGTGTGGGGGCCTGCGGGGTCCGCGTCGAGGATGCCCAGCTCGGGGACGCTGAGCCGGGCGGGCGCGTCCGTGTCGACCGAGAGGATGCCCTCGCCGCCGCGGTGGTCGTAGTCGGCGTGGACGAAGAAGTCGTCGAGGCCGCCGTGCGGGCGCGAGAGCAGGGCGACGGACCGGAAGACGCCGGACAGCCACCACATGTCCTGGTCCTCGAGGTAGCTGCCGGCCGACCACTGGTGGACGCGTACGGCGACGGTGTTGCGGCCGGGGACGACCAGCTGGGTCACCTCGAACTCGGTGGGCAGCCGGCTGCCCTTGCCGTCGCCCAGGCGCTCGCCGTTGAGCCAGACGGCGAAGCAGGAGTCGACGCCTTCGAAGCGGAGCACGCTGCGGCCGGCCGGCCAGTGGTCGGGCAGCTCGAACTCCCGGCGGTACTCGCCCGTCGGGTTCTCGTCCGGCACGCGCGGCGGGTCGATCGGGAAGGGGTAGACGATGTTGGTGTACCCGGGCGAGCCGAAGCCGTGCAGCTGCCAGCAGGAGGGCACGGGCAGGACGTCCCAGGCGCTGTCGTCGTAGCCGGGGGCCTCGAACCCGGCGGTGAGCTCGGCCAGCCCGGGAGCCGCGCGGAAGCGCCAGTCGCCGTCCAGCAGGACGCGGGGCGCGTCGGACTCGAAGGCCGCGCGGGGTGCGGCGCGGCCGCTGCCCGGGGCGCGGGATTCGACGTAACTGGTGTCGGGCACAGTCGAGTCGTTCATCTACGGCTCTTTCGTCCGGGCGACCGAGGACAGCTCCGGCCATCCTTCGGGCTGCCCGGAACCGGCGTCAAGCGCGAACGAGCAGGTCAATCAGAACGATCGAACGCCGAGGAGGAGGCGGTCGCCAAGCCAGGGAAGCCTGCGGGACGGGACGCTCCCCTGGGTGCTCCGCCGGACCGGCCGCGTGCCCGGCGCCTGCGCCGCATGCCCGAGGGCCCGTGCCGCCTCCCCGTCCGGCGCCCCGCACGAGGCGCGGATCCCCAGGCTCCGGAAGCCGCTCCCCGTGCCGGCCGGGCAGCGGCCGTCGCCCACCCGACCGCTCGGCGAGCCGTCGCAGCAGCGGCTACGCGGCGAGCTCGCCGACCGTGCGCATGGGCGGGGCGACCACGGTCAGCGGAACGTCCGCGAGACAGGCGGCCTCGTCGTCGTACGCGATCAGGCGCCAGGTCGGCGGGGACGCCGCGATGCCGCGCGCCCTGCCCTGCACCCCGGAGTACCCCTGACCCGATCCGTCGAGCCCCGGCCCGCAGACGCGCGTGAGCGTATCGATCGGATGCGATCGATACGCTCACATGCGTGGGGGTACCGGGGCGGCCCCGGCCCCACCGGGCGGCGGGCCCGGGAGACCTGCGTACGGCTCAGTGCACGGCGACCGGCTCCGTGCCGGCGGCTGGCGCTCCCTCCTGGGAGCCCTGCTCCGAGGACGCGTCCGAAGCCCCCGTCCTCCCCAGGTGGTTGAAGGCGAGGTTGAGGGCGATCGCCACGATGCACCCGGTGGAGATGCCCGAGTCGAGCACGACCAGCAGATCCTTGGGGAAGGCGTGGTAGAACTCCGGCGCGGCGATCGGTATCAGCCCGATGCCGACGGCCGCCGCGACGATCAGCGCGTTCTCGCCCTTCTCCAGGGCCGCGGTGGCCAGGGTCTGGATGCCGCTGGCGGCGACCGAGCCGAAGAGGACGATCCCCGCGCCGCCGAGGACCGGCAGCGGGACGAGGGCGATCACCGAGGCGGCGACCGGACACAGCCCCAGCAGGATCAGGATGCCGCCGCCCGCGGCGACGACGAAGCGGCTGCGCACCTTCGTCATGGCGACCAGGCCGATGTTCTGGGCGAAGGCGCTGCACATGAAGCCGTTGAAGAGCGGGCTGACGGCGCTGCCGAGGGTGTCGGCGCGCAGTCCGCCCTCGATGGTCCGTTCGTCCGCGGGCCGGTCGACGATCTTGCCCAGGGCGAGCATGTCGGCGGTGGACTCGGTCATGCAGACCAGCATCACGATGCACATCGAGACGATCGCGGCGATCTCGAACTGCGGCGCGCCGAAGTGGAACGGCGTCGGGAAGCCGACGACGTCGGCGTCCTTGATGGCGTCCAGGCCCGTCATGCCCATCGGGACGGCGATGGCCGTGCCGACGACGAGGCCGAGCAGGATGGCGATCTGCTGGAGGAAGCCGCGCAGGAACTTGCGCAGGGCGAGCACGATCACCAGGGTGAGCGCCGCCATGCCGATGTTCTTCATCGAGCCGTAGTCGGTCGCGGTCGGATTGCCGCCCTGCGACCAGTTGAAGGCGACGGGCAGCAGCGAGACGCCGATCAGGGTGATCACGGTGCCCGTGACGACGGGCGGGAAGAAGCGGACCAGCTTCGAGAAGTACGGAGTGAGGACGAAGCCCAGCACGCTGGCGACGATGATCGCGCCGAAGATGACGGCGATGCCGTCCGCCCCGCGGTCCTTGCCGATGGCGATCATCGGGGTCACGCCGGCGAAGGAGACTCCGTTGACGAAGGGGAGCCGGGCGCCGACCTTCCAGAAGCCGAGGGTCTGCAGGAGCGTGGCTATGCCGGCCGTGAAGAGGCTCGCCCCCATCAGGAAGGCGGTGTCCTTGGCGCTGAGGCCCACGGCGGGCCCCACGATCATGGGCGGGGCGACCACGCCCGCGTACATGGCGGCCACGTGCTGAAGGCCGCTGGTGAACATCTTGGCGGGCGGGAGCTTCTCGTCTACGGGGTGCTTGTCCGCAGTCGGCTGCTCCGTGGCCGCCGACTGCGTCTCGGGGGCCTTCTCGGGGGCCGGCTGCTTCTCGCCCGTCGACTGGGTCCGCCCAGCGGGGAGATCCGCGTCGGACGAGGGCTGTTGTGCGGGCGGATCGGCTGCATCGTCTTGAAACCTGGGCGTGGCTGCCACGGCGGTTCCTCCGGTCGGTTACACGTCGGGGGTGACGCGGATGTCAGGGAGGTGGTGCGGTGTGGTGCGTTGGTGCAGGTGGTGCAGGGGGGTCGAACCGCAGTGCGGTGCGGCAGCAACGGGCGCAGGTCTTCTGGGGTGTGAAGACACGAGTCACCGTCCCGGGGGGTGCGGACGCCGATGTGCGGCGCCGCACCCCCCGGTCACGGCTGCCGTGAGCCCCGCTCGGGTCCACGGCCTCCGGTCGAGGGCCGTCCCCCTCGACCGGACGTCTGGGTCAGTCCTGGGCCGCGATCCGCGCCAGGCGCTGTGCCTCGTCCCGCGTCGAGCGGGCGATGGCGTCCTCGTCCACCGTGGTGAGGCGGTCCGCCTCGACGACGGTTCTGCCGCCCACGAGGGAGAGGGCGACCGGGGCGGCCGCGCCGAAGACGAGCGCGACCACCGGGTCGGCGATGGAGGAGTGGGCGAGCGTGTCGAGCTTCCACAGCACCAGGTCGGCGAGCTTGCCGGCCTCGATGGAGCCGATCTGGTCGGCGCGGCCGAGGACCTGGGCGCCGCCGTAGGTGCCCAGGCGCAGGGCCTGGCGCGCGTTGAGCGCGGCTTCGCGGTGGGCGCCGAGGCGGTTGATGAGGAGCGCGTTGCGCAGCTCGGTGTGGAGCTCGCCGGACTCGTTGGAGGCGGTGCCGTCGACGCCGAGGCCGACGGGGACGCCCGCCTTCAGCATGTCCGGCACACGGGCGATGCCTGCGGCGAGGCGGGCGTTGGAGGACGGGCAGTGGGCGACGCCGGTGCCGGTGCGGGCGAAGGCGGCGATGTCCGAGTCGTTCATATGGACGCAGTGGGCCATCCATACGTCCGAGCCGAGCCAGCCGGTCGACTCGAAGTAGTCGGTCGGGCCCATCCCGAAGAGCTCCTTGCAGAACTCCTCCTCCTCGACGGTCTCCGAGCCGTGGGTGTGCAGCCGGACGCCCTTGCGGCGGGCCAGCTCGGCGCCCTGGCGCATCAGCTCGGTGGAGACGGAGAAGGGGGAGCACGGCGCGACGGCGACCTGCGTCATCGCGTCGAAGGAGGCGTCGTGGTGCTTGTCGATGGTCGCCTCGGTGGCGGCGAGCGCGCCCTCGAGGGTCTCGACGGCGAAGTCCGGCGGCAGGCCGCCGGCCGACTTGCCGCGGTCCATGGAGCCGCGGGCGAGGGTGAAGCGGACGCCCATCTCGCTGGCCGCGCCGATGACCGCGCCGGACAGGTCGCCGGCGCCCCGCGGGTAGACGTAGTGGTGGTCCATGGCGGTGGTGACGCCGCCTTTGGCCATCATCGCGAGGGAGCCCTGCGCGGCGGCGCGGACCATCGGCTCGTCGATGCGCGCCCAGGTCGGGTAGAGCGCGACCAGCCAGTTGAAGAGGTTGTGGTCGGTGGCCAGGCCCCGAGTGATCCACTGGTAGAAGTGGTGGTGCGTGTTGACCAGTCCGGGAGTGACCAGATGGCCGGCGCCGTCGATCCGGCGGACCACGTTCTCCAGGCTGCCGGGGGCCTTGCCGGCCCCTACCGACTCGATCCGGCTGTCCGCGACGACGACATGGCCCGAGGCGTACTCGGTGTCGTTCGCGTCCACGGTCGCGATGGCGCAGTTCTCGATGACGATGCGCGAAGCCGCCATGGCGGTTCCTCGTTCTTCCCATTGACGGAACGGGCCCGGGGGTCGAGCGGGGTGACGACCGGGTCCGCGGTGCTTTTGTTGCGCAGATGCCCCCGCTCTCCCCCTGGGACTCGACGCCGGCGCACGCGTCGGGGGTTGGGCGGAGGTACTACAGGTTGGTCATATCGACCGGAATGCGCGGTTCCACGCCGTCCCGCAGGATAGTGGCCTCGATCAGGCCGTACGGGCGGTCCGCCGCGAAGTAGACCTCGTTGTCGTTCTTCAGGCCGAACGGCTCGAGGTCCACCAGGAAGTGATGCTTGTTCGGAAGGGAGAACCGGATCTCGTCGATCTCGCTGCGGCTGTTGATGATGCGCGAGCCCATTTGGTAGAGGGTCTGCTGCAGCGAGAGGGAGTACGTCTCGGCGAAGGCGTGGAGCATGTGCTTCTTCGCCTGGGCGTAGGACTTCTCCCAGTTGGGCATCCGGTCCTCGTCCGAGGTCCAGTTGTAGCGCCACTGGGCGGCGACCTGGGTGGCCAGGATGCGGTCGTACGCCTCCTGGAGGGTCGTGTACTTGTCCTTGACGTAGCCCCAGAACTCGGAGTTGGTCGAGTTCATCACGACCAGGTCCTTCAGACCGGAGATGACCTGCCACGTCGAGCCGTCGAACGTGATCTCCGTGGTGCGGGTCTCCTGGCCCTTGCGGACGAAGGAGTGGTTGACCTCGTCGGCGCCGATGAACTTGGAGTTGCCGTCGGAGGACGCGATGCGCTCCCAGGCGTACTCCTCGATCCGGATCCGCGCCCGGTGGATCGGCTCCTGGCTGGTCACGAAGTGCCGGGCCAGATGGATGCCGAACTGCTCGGCGGACTCGATGCCGTACTCCTTGGCGAACGCGTACACCGTGTTCTTGGTGGTGTCGGTCGGCAGGCAGTTGGCGTTGGAGCCGGAGTAGTGGACGTCGTCCATGTCGCCGGAGAGGGCGACCGAGACGTTCAGGTCCTTGATGTGGTGGGTGTCGCCGTCCCGCGTGATCTTGACGACGCGGTTCTCTGCTTTGCCGTACTGGTTCTGGCCGAGAATCACAGGGCGGGAGTGGTGGGAATTGGCCGTCATCTGTCTGCTAGCTCCCTCGGTAAACGGAGTAGCCGAACGGGTTGAGCAGCAGCGGTACGTGGAAGTGCTCGCCCGGCACGACGGCGAACGTGATCGCCACCTCCGGGAAGAACGCACCGCTGTCCCTTACGCGGGGGGCGTCCTGCTGCGCCTCGGCTTGCTTCTTGTCGAAGTACGCCTCGGTCTCGAAGTCGAGGCGTACGTGGGTGGTGCCCTCCGGCAGCGCCGGCAGGTCCTTGCATCGCCCGTCCGCGTCGGTGGCGGAGCCGCCCAGGGCGGTCCACGGGGCGCCCTGGCCGCCGCGCGCCGACAGGGAGACGGCGACGCCCTCGGCGGGGCGGCCGACGCTGGTGTCCAGGATGTGGGTGGACACGGACGCCGTGGTCTCGGTGCTCATGCGGTCTCTTCCTCCACGAGGCGGGTCAGCCGGATGCGGTTGATCTTGCCCAGTTCGGTGCGGACGTTCTCGCGCTCCTGGTCGGGCGTGTTGCCGATGCGCGCCTTGAGCGCGTCGCGCATCTGCTCGCCGGTGGCGCCGGTGGCGCAGACGAGGAAGACGTGTCCGAACCGCTCCTGGTAGGCCAGGTTCATCTCGAGCATCTCGGCCTTGAGCTCCTCGGAGGCTCCGGCCATGCCCCGCTGCTCGCGGGAGGAGGTCGGGTCCCCCGGCTTCGGGCGGCCGATCGGCGGGTGCCCTGCCATCGCCTCGGCCAGATCCTCGGCGCGCAGCTCCGCCATGGCGGCGTCGGAGGCGTCGAGGAGGGCTTCCACGGTGGCGTACGGGCGCTGGGCGAGCAGCTTGCTCCCCCACGCCGAACTGGCGCACACCTCGTGCAGGGCGGTCTGGGCCGCGCTGTCGTCAGAGGTGTTGAACCGGGCGAGGCCCGGTGGCGGACTCGAAGTCACGGGAGCCTCCGTGGCTGTTACTCGCTGTGCGTTGGACGGGCTGCGGATAGCTAACGCCCTCGGCAACACAACGTCAACACTTTGTTGAAAACTCGGGGAACTCGGGAAACGCAGAAGCCGCCGTCCAAACGTGCGGACGACGGCTTGTGACGCAGCGCGCCCGGAGAGTGATCGCAGCGACGGAGCGACGGCGGCCGTACGGGCGGGCGGCCCGGCTCCGCTAGGCGTCCTTCGCCGCGTTCTCCCTGTTCAGATAGTTGTAGACGGTGAAACGGCTGACGCCCAGGGCGCCGGCGACCGTCTCCACGCCGTGCCGTACGGAGAACGCGCCGCGCGCCTCCAGCGTCCGTACGACCTGTTGCTTCGTCTTGCGGTCCAGCTCCGACAGGGGCATGCCGTGGCGGCGCTCCATGGCCGCCAGGATGTGGTCCAGCGAGTCGGAGAGCTGCGGGAGGCGCACGGCGATGATGCCCTCGCCCTCCCAGGAGAGCACCACGTCGTCGGGGCTCGCCTGCTCGGGGCGGATGATCTCCGCGCCCATGGCGTCGACCAGGGGCTTGACGGCCGCGGTCAGCGGGTGCTCTCCGGGCTGGGTCACTTCTCGCCCTCCCCGATCACATTGACCTGCAGGGAGACCCGGGTCGCGCCGGCCTCCAGCGCGCGGCGCAGCAGCGCCTCGACGGCGCCCAGCACCTCGTCCGAGCCGCCTTCCGCCGTGTTGCCGAACGGGCCCACGTCGACGGCGTCCAGCTGGGCCGCCTGGATGACCTCGCGGGCGACCACCGCGTGGGCGGGCGCCTCGTCCAGGTCGAAGGGCTCGGTCGTGAACTCCACTCTCAATCGCACGGGCTCAACCTAACGCGAGGCGGACGGAAACGGACCCGGCCCCCTTGACAAGCCGCGCGCTCCGACTGCAATCTTCCGTTAAGCAGAAATTGACTTCCGCAATACGGAAGGAGCGCGCACCCCTCATGGGATACAGCGACCAGCGCTTCGATGTGAACCTCTCCATCCTCTTCACGGAACTCCCGCTCCTGGAGCGCCCCGCGGCCGCGGCCGCGGCGGGCTTCACGGCGGTCGAGCTGTGGTGGCCCTGGATCGAGACCCCCACCCCTTCGCAGACCGAGCTCGACGCCCTGAAGAAGGCGCTCGACGACGCGGGCACGCAGTTGGTGGGACTCAACTTCTACGCCGGGCGGCTGCCCGGCCCCGACCGCGGCGCGCTCTCCGTGCCCGGCGAGGAGTCGGACCGCTTCCGCGCCAACATCGAGGTGGCCGCGGACTTCGCCGCCTCGGTCGGCTGCAAGGCGCTCAACGCCCTGTACGGCAACCGCGTCGAGGGCGCCGAGCCGCAGGTCCAGGACGCCCTCGCCCTGGAGAACCTGGTGCTGGCCGCCCGCGCGGCCGACCGGATCGGCGCGATCCTCCTGATCGAGACGCTCAACAAGCCGGAGTCGCCGTACTACCCGCTGGTGAGCGCCCCGTCGGCGATCGAGGTCGTCGACAAGGTGAACGCGGCGACCGGTCTCGGCAACGCCAAGTTCCTGCTGGACGTCTACCACCTGTCGATGAACGGCGAGGACGTCGGCCAGGTCATCGAGGCGTACGCCGGCAGGACCGGCCACGTCCAGATCGCCGACAACCCCGGCCGCGGCGCGCCGGGCACCGGCTCGCTGCCGCTGGAGGAGCTCCTCGGGCAGCTGTCGAAGGCCGGTTACGACGGCTGGGTCGGCCTGGAGTACAAGGCCGGCGACCGTCCGAGCGCGGAGTCCTTCGACTGGCTCCCCTCCGAGGCGCGCGCGGCGCGCTGACCGGCCGGCGCGGGGCAGCGCCCCAAGTCCCCGCCGCCTCACCTTCGTACAACCCGCAGAGAGGTACCCGCAATGAGCAGTCTCCCCAAGGTCGCCTGGATCGGCCTCGGCATCATGGGCTCCCCCATGTCCGAGAACCTGCTGAAGGCCGGCTACTCGGTCACCGGCTTCACGCTGGAGCAGGACAAGCTGGACCGGCTCGCCGCGGCCGGCGGAAAGGCCGCGGCCTCGATCGCCGAGGCCGTCGCGGACGCCGATGTGATCGTCACGATGGTGCCCGCGTCCCCGCAGGTCGAGGCCATCGCGTACGGCCCCGACGGCATCCTGGAGAACGCCAGGCAGGGCGCGCTCGTGATCGACATGTCCTCGATCACCCCGCAGACGTCGGTCGACCTCGCCAAGAACGCCGCCGAGAAGGGCATTCGCGTCGTCGACGCCCCGGTCTCCGGCGGCGAGGCGGGCGCGATCGAGGCCGTGCTGTCCATCATGGTCGGCGGAGAGCAGGCGGACTTCGACGCCGCACTGCCGATCCTCGAGGCGCTCGGCAAGACCATCGTGCTCTGCGGCCCGCACGGCTCCGGCCAGACGGTGAAGGCCGCCAACCAGCTGATCGTCGCGGTCAACATCCAGGCGTGCGCCGAGGCCGTGGTCTTCCTGGAGAAGTCCGGCGTGGACCTCCAGGCCGCCCTGGACGTCCTGAACGGAGGTCTCGCCGGCTCCACCGTGCTCACCCGCAAGAAGGACAACTTCCTGAACCGGGACTTCAAGCCGGGCTTCCGCATCGACCTGCACCACAAGGACATGGGCATCGTCACCGACGCCGCCCGCAACGTCGGCGCGGCGCTGCCCGTCGGCGCCGTGGTCGCCCAGCTGGTCGCCTCGCTGCGCGCCCAGGGCGACGGCGGCCTGGACCACTCGGCCCTGCTGCGCGCCGTCGAGCGCCTCTCCGGCCAGCAGGCCTGACCGCACGGCCCCACCCCGGTCCCGGCTCGGTCCCACCCCCGTCCCGGCTCGACCGGGCCCCTGTCCCGGCTCGACCGGGCCCCTGTCCCGGCTCGGCCGGGCCCCTGATCTCCGGGCGGCGTCGGCGCTGACACCTGTCCTGTCGCGCCCAGGCGTCGGCGTCGCCCGGAACACCACCCTCGAATTCAACAAACTGTTGACGCGAGCTTCGGAGCGTCCCTACGCTCCTCGAACCGCCAGCAGCCCCAGTACGGAAGGTCAACCCGCCACCATGACGCAGCGTGTGCTTACGACCGAGTCAGGCGCCCCGGTCGCCGACAACCAGAACTCCGCCACCGCCGGCGTCGGTGGCCCGCTCCTCCTCCAGGACCAGCATCTGCTGGAGAAGCTCGCCCGCTTCAACCGCGAGCGCATCCCGGAGCGCGTGGTGCACGCCCGTGGCTCCGGCGCGTACGGCTACTTCGAGGTGACCGACGACGTCACCGGGTTCACCAGGGCGGACTTCCTCTCCGAGGTCGGAAAGCGCACGGAGACGTTCCTCCGCTTCTCCACCGTCGCCGACTCGCTCGGCGGCGCGGACGCGGTCCGCGACCCGCGCGGCTTCGCGCTGAAGTTCTACACCGAGGACGGCAACTACGACCTCGTCGGCAACAACACCCCGGTGTTCTTCATCAAGGACCCGATCAAGTTCCCCGACTTCATCCACTCCCAGAAGCGCGACCCCTTCACGGGCAGGCAGGAGCCGGACAACGTCTGGGACTTCTGGGCGCACGCCCCCGAGGCGACGCACCAGATCACCTGGCTGATGGGCGACCGCGGCATCCCCGCCTCGTACCGCCATATGAACGGCTACGGCTCGCACACCTACCAGTGGACGAACGCCGCGGGCGAGGCCTTCTTCGTCAAGTACCACTTCAAGACCAACCAGGGCGTGCGCTCCCTCTCCGCCGACCAGGCCGCCGAGCTCGTCGGCAAGGACGCGAACTCGCACCAGACGGACCTGCTGCAGGCCATCGAGCGCGGTGTGAACCCCTCGTGGACGCTGTACGTCCAGGTGATGCCGGCCGCCGAGGCCGCGGACTACCGCTTCAACCCGTTCGACCTCACCAAGGTGTGGCCGCACGCGGACTACCCGCTGCAGCGCGTGGGCCGTCTGGTCCTCGACCGCAACCCGGAGAACGTCTTCGCCGAGGTCGAGCAGGCCGCGTTCTCGCCGAACAACTTCGTGCCGGGCATCGGCCCCTCGCCGGACAAGATGCTCCAGGGCCGCCTGTTCGCGTACGCCGACGCCCACCGCTACCGCCTCGGCGTGAACCACACCCTGCTGCCGGTGAACGCCCCCAAGGCGACGGAGGCGGTCAACTACGGCCGCGACGGCGCGATGGCGCTGCGCAACGGCTCGCGCCACGACAAGAACTACGAGCCCAACTCGTACGCGGGCCCCGCCCAGACGGACGCGGCGCTGTCGGCCCCGCTGGCCGTCCAGGGCTACACGGGCACGCACGCGGCCCCCGCCCACGTCAAGGACGACGACTTCTTCCAGGCGGGCGAGCTGTACCGGCTGATGTCCGAAGAGGAGAAGTCCCGTCTCGTCGCGAACATCGCCGGCGGCCTCTCGCAGGTCGCCCGCGACGATGTGATCGAGAAGAACCTCGCTCATTTCCACGCGGCGGACGCCGACTACGGCCAGCGCGTCGAGAAGGCGGTCCGCGCCCTGCGCGAGGACTGATCCGCAAGCCGCGTCCGGGTCCCTGACGGGAGGTCAGGGACCCGGACGCCGAACCCGGCCGCAGACCCGGATGAGGGGTGGTCCTGCGGCACGGGTGGGCAAGGACCGCAGCGGCAGGCGATGCCAGTGCGGTGGTGAAGGTCTCCGAGGCCTCCTTCTGACCTGAAGGAGGGGGCCCGGGGAGCAATCGCCCCGCTGCGGTCCCAACCCGACACCGAGATCCCCTCCCCCGGCGACCTCGTGTCGCCCCTCCCACCACAGACTCCGCCCGGCGGTGCGAACGTCCTGTCGCGCCAGCCTCGCTCCGTCGGGCGGTACCAACGTCACAGCCAGGGCGTGGAGTACGGACGGTCCCGTACTCCACGCCCTTTCGTCATGCCCGAGGACGGGAAGACGGGGAGGAGGACCGGCGCGGACCGCGCCGCCGGGTACGCCTTTCCATACGCGAGAGCGGCCCCCGTCGTGGACGGGGGCCGCTCTCGTGCCGACTGAGCCGGCGGGCGGTGCGTCAGACCTTGCAGGCGTGTCAGACCTTCAACGGCTTGATCGACGTCGGCGCGTGGCCGGGCTCGGTGGCCAGCTCCTCGAACTCGGTCACGTTGCTCATGTCGACCGTCTTGCTCATCGAGATGTTGGTGACGCGCTCCAGGATGGCCTCGACCACCACCGGGACCTGGAACGCCTGGGCCAGCTTCTTGGCCTCCTCGAAGGCCGCGCCCAGCTCGCTCGGGTCGGTCACGCGGATCGCCTTGCAGCCCAGGCCCTCGACCACCTTGACGTGGTCGACGCCGTAGACGCCCAGCTCCGGGGTGTTGATGTTCTCGAACTCCAGGTTGACCTGGAAGTTGATGTCCAGGCCGATCTGCGCCTGGCGGATCAGGCCCAGGTAGGCGTTGTTCACCAGGACGTGGACGTACGGGATCCGGTGCTGCGCGCCGACCGCCAGCTCCTCCAGCATGAACTGGAAGTCGTAGTCGCCGGAGAGCGCGACGATCGGCGTCTCCGGGTCGGCCACGGCGGCGCCCAGCGCGGCCGGGATGGTCCAGCCGAGCGGGCCGGCCTGGCCGCAGTTGATCCAGTTGCGCGGCTTGTAGACGTGCAGCATCTGCGCGCCGGCGATCTGGGAGAGGCCGATGGTGGTGACGTAGCGCGTCTCCGGGCCGAAGGCCTTGTTCATCTCCTCGTACACGCGCTGCGGCTTCATCGGGATGTCGTCGAAGTGCGTACGGCGCAGCAGGCTGGCCTTGCGCTCCTGGGCGGAGGCGGCCCAGGCCGAGAAGTCGGGGAGCTCGCCCGCGGCCTTGAGCTCCCTCGCGACCTCGATGAAGAGCTCCAGCGCGACCTTCGCGTCGGAGGCGAAGCCGAAGTCCGGGGCGAAGATCTTGCCGATCTGCGTCGGCTCGATGTCGACGTGGACGAACTTCCGGCCCTTGGTGTAGGCGTCCAGGTTGTAGCCGGTGTGGCGGTTGGCCCAGCGGTTGCCGATGCCGAGGACGAAGTCCGACTCGAGGAAGGTCGCGTTGCCGTAGCGGTGCGAGGTCTGCACGCCGACCATGCCGGCGCTCAGCTCGTGGTCGTCCGGGATCGTGCCCCAGCCCATCAGGGTGGAGATGACCGGGACGCCGGTCAGCTCGGCGAACTCGACCAGCAGATCGGAGGCGTCGGCGTTGACGATGCCGCCGCCGGAGACGATCAGCGGGCGCTCGGACTCCAGCAGGAACCTCAACGCCCTGACGGCCTGGGCGCGGGTGGCCTGCGGCTTGTAGACCGGCAGCGGCTCGTAGGTCTCCGGGTCGAACTCGATCTCGGTCAGCTGGACGTCGATCGGCAGGTCGACGAGGACCGGGCCGGGGCGGCCGGAGCGCATCAGATGGAAGGCCTCCTGGAACACGCCCGGGACCTGGGCGGCCTCCAGGACGGTGGTGGCCTTCTTGGTGACCGGCTTGGCGATCGAGGAGATGTCGACGGCCTGGAAGTCCTCCTTGTGGAGCTTGGAGACCGGCGCCTGGCCGGTGATGCACAGGATCGGGATGGAGTCGGCGATCGCCGAGTACAGGCCCGTGATCATGTCGGTGCCGGCCGGGCCCGACGTGCCGATGCAGACGCCGATGTTGCCGGCCTTGGCGCGGGTGTAGCCCTCGGCCATGTGCGAGGCGCCCTCGACGTGGCGGGCGAGGGTGTGGTCGATGCCCCCGCCCTCCTTCAGGGCTCGGTAGAAGGGGTTGATCGCCGCGCCGGGCACACCGAACGCGTTCGTGACGCCTTCGCGCTTGAGGATCTCAACTGCCGCTCGGGCAGCGGTCATACGAGGCATGGGTGCTCCTGCTTCGGCCAGGCGGACTCGGGCTCATCGCGGTCTCTTGCATCACTCGCGAGCATCGATTCCGTAGTCGATTCCATAATGCGGAAGTTTAGTTCTGCTATACGGAAGCAATGTAGGACGCCCGCCCTGCGGCGTCAAGGGATGACCGAACACCCTCCCCAACCCCGCGCACTTGGTGGACGATGGACCGGAGCTCAGAGGGAAAGCGGGGACCCGCCATGGCCGATACCGTGCCGGTGCGCTGTCCGACCTGCCGCCGCGACCACGTGTACGCGGCGCCGGTCTACCCCTGCGCGTGCGGCGCTCCGCTCGCCCCGCCGCTGCTGCGCACCGCCCGTTGCGAGCCGATCACCCACCGCACCTGGACGGACGACTGGGTGACGGTCCGCTGCCTGGAGTGCGGGCGGCAGGACCAGTGGCCGCAGCCGGAGCTGGGCTGCCCGTGCGGCACGGTGCTGCGCGTCCCGGTCCGCCCGGTCAGCGCTCCCATGCCCGCCTCGCCGGCCAGGCCGGTCCGGCCGAACGCTCCCAACGCTCCGTCGTCGGCTCGGGGGTCGGCGGCGCCGAAGCCGCGGTCTCCCGACGCGCCGCCCACCGGCCAGGGCAATCCCTCAGGCCCCTTAGGCCCCTCCGGCCCCTCTGCGCCGAGCACGTCCGCCGGGCGCCCCTCCCATATCCCGCTGCCGCGGACGGCGACCGTGCCCCGCCCCTCGTTCCGCCCGGTGACCATCCGCACCGCGCGCGACGCGGTGACGGCAGCGGCGCTCTATCTGAAGTGGCTGGGGTTCCGGGACATCGCCCAGCCCGAGGTCAGGCCGTCCTCGGGGATAGATCTGCGCGGCCCCGGCCTGGTCGCCCAGGTCGACCCGTCGACCCGGCCCGCCACGCTGCGCGACGTGGAGTGCCTGTGGCTGAACGGGCTGAGCGCCTGCGCGGTCAGCGTCTTCTTCTCCCTGGCCGGCTACGCCCCCGACGCCCGGGCCCGCGCCGACTCCCTCGGCATCGCGCTGTTCGTCATGGACCTCACCGGCCGCCCCCTGCCGGTCAACGGCCCGGCCGACGAGCTGGTCTCCGCCGGCGCGTGACGGACGTACCAACGCGTGACGGACGTACGAACACGTGACGGACGTACGAAGCCGAGTGCGGGGCCCGACGGGGCTGGGCCATACTCCCCGTATGCGTATCCGACCGGCCGCAGTCGCCGATCTCCCTCTGCTCCAGGACATCGAGAGGGCCGCCGGAGAGCCCTTCCGCGCGTTCGGCATGGCGACGATCGCCGACGACGAGCCGCCGGCGCTCGACCTGCTCGACCGCTACCGCCGTCAGGGCCGCGCCTGGGTGTCGGCCGACGAGGGCGGCCGGCCGCTCGCCTACCTGATCTCCGACGAGGTCGACGGCGCGGCCCACATCGAGCAGGTCTCGGTCCATCCGGCGGCGGCCCACCGGGGCCTGGGCCGCGCGCTGATCGACCATCTCGCCGCCTGCTCCCTCGCCGACGGGCTGACCGCGCTGACGCTGACGACGTTCACGGAGATCCCGTGGAACGCGCCGTACTACACGCGCCTGGGCTTCCGCACGCTGAGGGAGGCCGAACTCACCGACGGGCTACGGGAGATCAGGCGAGCCGAGGCCCTGCACGGCCTGGACTGCTGGCCCCGGGTGTGCATGCGCCGCGAGCTGGTCTGAGGAGCGACACGGGCACGGGCACCGGCCCGACCCGCCCGACCCGTACTGTCCGTCCCCGCCCCGGCTCGGCTGATCGCGCCGCGCTAGGGCGACGCGTCCCCCACAGGCGCCGGCGCGGCGGCCGAGGCACCCTGCCCTTCCTGCCCCTCCTGCCCTTCCCGCCCGTACCGCCGACGCAGCTCCACCTTCCTGACCTTGCCGCTCACCGTCATCGGGAAGTCGGCGAGGACCTCCACCCTGCGCGGAATCTTGTAGTGCGCCAGCTGCTCGCGGCAGTACGCGGCGATCTCCTCGAGCGTCGGCGGGTCGGCCGGGTCGCGAGGGATCACACAGGCCAGGATCTCCTCCCCGTACTTCTCGTCCGGGACGCCGACCACCTGCACATCGGCGATCTTGGGATGGGCGTAGAGGAACTCCTCGATCTCACGCGGATAGACGTTCTCGCCGCCCCTGATGATCATGTCCTTGATCCGGCCGACGATCTGGAGGTAGCCGTCCTTGCGCATCACCGCCAGATCGCCGGTGTGCATCCACCGCCCCGCGTCGACCGCCTCTGCGGTCTTCTCCGGCTCGTCCCAGTAGCCGAGCATCACGCTGTAGCCGCGGGTGCACAGCTCGCCCGCCTCGCCGCGCGGCAGCGTCACCCCCGTCGCCGGGTCGACCACCTTGACCTCGACGTGCGGCAGCACCCGGCCGACCGTGCCGGTGCGGCGCTCCAGGTCGTCCTCGCGGCGCGTCTGGGTGGAGACCGGCGAGGTCTCGGTCATGCCGTAGCAGATCGACACCTCCGCCATGTTCATCTCGGCGACGACCCGCTTCATGACCTCCACCGGGCAGGGCGAGCCCGCCATGATGCCGGTGCGCAGCGACGAGAGGTCGTACGCCGGGAAGTCGGGCAGGTTCAGCTCGGCGATGAACATCGTCGGCACGCCGTACAGCGAGGTGCAGCGCTCCTCGGCGACGGCGCGCAGCGTGGCCGCCGGGTCGAACGACGGCGCGGGGACGACCATGCACGCGCCGTGCGAGGTCGCGGCCAGGTTTCCCATGACCATGCCAAAGCAGTGGTAGAACGGGACGGGGATGCAGATCCGGTCCTGCTCGGAGTAGGCGATCGACTCGCCCACGAAGTATCCGTTGTTGAGGATGTTGTGGTGGGAGAGGGTGGTGCCCTTGGGGAAGCCGGTGGTGCCCGAGGTGTACTGGATGTTGACCGGGTCGTCGCAGGACAGCTCGGCCTCTCGGGCGGCCAGTCGGCCGGCGAGCTCGGGCGTGCCGTGTGCGAGCAGCGCGTCCCAGCTCGGATCGCCGAAGTACACGGTCTCGCGCAGGTCGGGACAGCGTCCCGAGACCTGCCCGACCAGCGCGCGGTAGTCGCTCGTCTTGTGCGCGAGCGAGGCGAACAGCAGCGAGATCCCGGCCTGGTTGAGCACGTACTCCAGCTCGTGCGCGCGGTAGGCGGGGTTGATGTTCACCATGATCGCGCCGATCCGCGCGGTGGCGTACTGCACCAGCACCCACTCCGGGCAGTTCACCGCCCAGATGCCGACCCGCTCGCCCTTGCGGATCCCGACGGCGAGCAGCGCCCGCGCCAGCCGGTCGACGTCCGCGCCGAACTCGGCGTACGTCCAGCGCCGCCCGGACGGCACGTCGACCAGGGCCTCGCGCTCGGGCCAGGCGGCCACCGCCTTGTCGAGGCTGCCGCCGATCGTGTCGCCGAGCAGGGCGGTCTCGCCCGTTCCATGGGCGTACGAGAGCGTCATCGCAGGTCCCCCTCGTCGTACTCGGCCGTCGAGCCCGCCGCCGTGCGCTCGCGCAGCTCGATGCGGCGGATCTTCCCCGAGACGGTCTTCGGCAGCTCGGCGAACTCCAGGCGGCGGATGCGCTTGTACGGCGCGAGGGCCGCGCGCGAGTGCTCGAAGAGGAGCTTCGCGGTGTCCGCTCCCGGCTCCCAGCCCTCCGCCAGCACGATGTACGCCTTCGGCACGGCGAGCCGCAGCGGATCCGGGGCCGGCACGACCGCCGCCTCCGCCACCGCCTCGTGCTCCAGCAGCACGCTCTCCAGCTCGAACGGCGAGATCTTGTAGTCGGATGCCTTAAAAACATCATCGGACCGGCCGACGTAGGTGACGTACCCCTCGGCGTCGCGGGCGCCGATGTCGCCGGTGCGGTAGTAGCCGTCCGCCATCGCCTCGGCCGTACGCTCCGGATCGCCGTGGTAGCCGGTCATCAGGCCGACCGGGTCGGCGGAGAGGTCCAGCGCGATCTCGCCCTCCGCCGCGCCGGGCTCGCCCGTGACCGGGTCGAGGAGCTCGACGGCGTATCCGGGGCTGGGGCGGCCCATCGACCCGGCCTTGAGCAGCTGGCCGGGGCTGTTGGCGACCTGGACGGCGGTCTCGGTCTGCCCGAAGCCGTCCCGGACGGTGACGCCCCACTCACGCCGCACGGTCTCGATGACCTCGGGGTTGAGCGGCTCTCCGGCCGCGACGACCTCGCGCGGGGGCCGTTGCAGCCGGCTCAGGTCGGCCTGGATCAGCATCCGCCACACGGTGGGCGGGGCGCAGAAGCTGGTGACGCCCTCGCGGTCCATCTCGGCCATCAGGCGGCTCGCGTCGAAGCGGGTGTAGTTGTGGATGAAGACGGTCGCCTCGGCGTTCCACGGCGCGAAGAGATTGGACCAGGCGTGCTTGGCCCAGCCGGGCGAGGAGATGTTCAGATGAACGTCGCCGGGCTTGAGGCCGATCCAGTACATCGTCGCCAGATGGCCCACCGGGTAGGAGACATGGGTGTGCTCGACGAGCTTGGGCCGGGCGGTGGTGCCGGAGGTGAAGTAGAGCATCAGGGGGTCGTCGGCGCGGGTGATCCCGTCGGGCTCGAAGGCCTCGGGCGCGGCGTACGCCTCCTCGTACGGAAGCCAGCGGTCGCCGGTCTCGGGGCCGTCGCCGGTCTCGGGGCCGTCGCCGGTCTCAGGGCTGAGGCCGTTGCCCGTGCCCGCCTTCCCGCCGAGGTCGTCGCCTGTGCCCGCCTTCCCGCCGACGGCGATCCGGGTGTACGCGCCGGGCGCCTCGTCGAACTTCGGCGCGTCCTCGGCGCGCACGATCACATGGCGGACGTTGCCGCGGTCGATCCGGTCGCGCAGATCGGCAGGCCCGAGCAGCGGGGTCGCCGGGATCAGGACGGCCCGCAGCTTCATCGCGGCGAGGGCGGTCTCCCAGAGCTCCACCTGGTTGCCGAGCATGACGAGGATCCGGTCGCCCGCGCGCACCCCCTGGGCGCGCAGCCAGTTGGCCGCCTGGTCGGAGCGGGCGGACATCTCGGCGAAGGAGACCCGCTGCTGGGCGCCGTTCTCCTCGACGATGTGCAGCGCGGCGGCGTCGTTGCCCTCGGCGATGACGTCGAACCAGTCGAGCGCCCAGTTGAAGCGCTCGAACCGCGGCCAGGCGAAGCCCTCGTACGCGGTCGCATAGTCCTCCCGGTGCTGCAGCAGGAAGTCCCGGGCGGCCCGGAACCTCTCCGTCGCGCTGCCAGACGTCATGTGTCCTCCTCGTTGCGGGACCGGTCATCGACATCGTGTAATCGGTGACCCAGATCTCACTACCCGCTTACGGGGGTGGTGTGCGCGTCGAGGCCCGCCCGGCGGCCGGGCTGCTGCCCAAGCTCCTGGGCGTCCTCGGCGCCGGCTGCTTCAATGGCGACCATGGTTTCCACCGATCGTCTGCTCGCCTTCGCCGCGATGTCCCTGCTGGTGATCGTGATTCCCGGGCCGAGCGTGCTCTTCGTGATCGGCCGCGCCCTCGCGCACGGCCGCCGTACGGCGCTGGCGACGGCGCTGGGCAACGTCATCGGCTCGTACGCCCTGGTGGTGGCGGTCGCGCTGGGCGTGGGCGCGCTGGTGGAGCGGTCGGCGACGGTGTTCCTGGCGGTGAAGCTGGCGGGCGCGGCGTACCTGGTCTATCTGGGCGTGCAGGCGTTCCGGCACCGGGGCGCGATGAAGGTCTCGGACATGGCGGCGCCTGCGGGATCGAAGCGGCGCGGCGATGTGCGCACGGTCGTGGACGGCGTTCTGGTGGGCGTCACCAACCCGAAGGGCATCGTCTTCTTCGCCGCGGTGCTGCCGCAGTTCGTGGACCACTCGGCGGGTCATCTGACCGCGCAGATGCTGGTGCTGGGCCTGGTGCCGATCTCCATCGGCATGGTCACGGACACGCTGTGGGGGCTGGGAGCGGCGGCGGCCCGGGGCTGGTTCGCACGGTCGGAGCGCAGGCTGTCGATGGTGGGCGGGGCGGGTGGCTTCGCGATGATCGGCCTAGGAGTAACGGTGGCGGCGACGGGCCGCGCGGACTGACCGCCGGGCGGCCAGGCGGGGCGGTGCCAGGGGGGCGAGGCGGGGCGGTTCCGTGCGGGGGGGGTGGGGGCGCTGCGGGGGCGGCCGGGCCGCCAGCGTGGCGGGAACAGCCGGGAGCGCGGAAGCAGCCGAGCCGCAGGGAGCGCGGGAGCACCCGGAACCGTCGGACCAGCCTGAGCCCGCCCGCACCGCGGGAGCCTGCGGGACGCGGGCACCTCGGGAGCAACCGGGAGCGCGGGGGCGCAGGAGTCGGGGGCGCTGCGAGGGCGGCGGGGCGGTCGGGCCGCCAGCGTTGCGGGAGCGGCTGGCACGGCCGGGGTCGCGGGAGCCGGGGGATGCGGGCACCGCGGTAGCCGCGGGGGCGCGGAACGCTGCGGGAGCAGCCGGGAACGCGGAGGGCGCGGGAGCGCGGGAGCCCGGGGTGTCAGCACCACGGAAGCAGCCGACCCGCAGGGAGCGCGGGAGCACCCGGAACCGTCGGACCAGCCGGAGCCGCTGGCCCCGCAGTGGCGCGGGCCCGCCTGGAGCCCTCGGCACCATGGGAAGCCGGATCCGTGGAACAGCCACAGCCGCCCGCACCGCAGTGGCGCAGGCCCAGCCGGGCCACCGGCACCCGGAGCCGTCGGCGCCACGGGAACCCGGAGCCGGGGGAACAGCCACAGCCGCCGACGCAGCCGGGCCACCGGTGCCCGCGACGGGTTAAGGCCGCGTCAATTGACCCGCGCCGCACATCAGCGCCGTGTCAGGGGACCGCTGTCCCGCCTCCCCGCGGGCATAGCTTCGAGCAGTCAGCGACACCGCTCGACTCTCCGACTCCGGAGTCCCGACTTCCCGTGGAGAACACCATGAAGACGACCCTCGTCCGCGAGAAGGCGGACCCCGACGAACGTCGCCCGGCAGGGCCGCTGTACGTGCCGGTTCGGCTCGGCTCTGCCGGAGGACACCACGTGCGCTTCATGCGCACCGCGCTCGGCGTGCGCACCGCGATCGGCTTCAGCAGCCACGAACGGCTCGTCGCCGTGCTGGGCGAGGAGCAGCCCTGGATCAGGCTCGCGGCGCCCGCGCTGCGCTCGCTCGCCGAACCGCTCGGGGTCACCGCTGTGACGGTGGACCCCCAGCTCACGGCACCCCCGTCGGCGCCGCGGCCCGCTGGCGCCGAGGCGGCCGCCGCGCAGCCGTGTGCGCGCCGGGGCCCGTGGGACCCGAACGCCGCCGGAGCACTCCGGGTGACCGCCGCCGCGGCCTTCGCATGGTCCGCGGTCACCGCGATCCACACCTTTCTCAACTGATGCCTGGAGGCGCAGGGATGACAGCAGTACCCGCAGTTCCCCTCTCGCCGACGGAGCTCTCCGGACCGCCAGGACCGTCCGAGCTGCCCGGCCAGCCCGCGGCGTGGCCGCCGGTGTGGCCCGCGTCCGCCGTGTCGGCGCCCGGCGGGGACGTCGCGGTCGCCGGGGTGCCGCTCGCCGAGCTCGCCGAGCGCTATGGCACGCCGCTCTACGTCCTGGACGAGGAGGAGGTGCGATCCCGCGCACGGGCCTGGCGGCGGGCGCTGCCCGACGCCGAGATCGTCTACGCGGGCAAGGCGTTCCTGTCCCGGGCGGTCGTCGACTGGGTGGAGGAGGAGGGCCTCGGCCTCGACGTCTGCTCCGCGGGCGAGCTGGAGCTGGCCGCGACCCGTGCCTTCCCCGCCGAGCGGATCGTGATGCACGGCAACGCCAAGTCGCCCCAGGATCTGCGGACCGCGCTGCGTCTGGGCGTCGGCCGGATCGTCATCGACTCCGACTGCGAGATCGCCCGGCTGGCGGCCCAGGTGCCCGGGCCGGACGCGCAGCAGGTGATGATCCGCGTACTGCCCGGCATCGAGGCGGGCGGCCACCGGAAGATCCGGACCGGAGCGGAGGGCCAGAAGTTCGGCCTCTCTATAGCGAGCGGCGACGCGGAGGACGCGGTGGCGCGCGTCCTGGGCCAGCCACGGCTCGAACTGACCGGCCTGCACAGCCACTTGGGCTCGCAGATCGCCTCCCCGGAGCCGTACGCGCAGAGTGTGCGGCGGGTCATCGCGTTCATGGCGCGCATCCGCGAGCGCTATGGCGTCACGCTTCCCGAGCTCGACCTGGGCGGCGGATTCGCCGTGGCGTATCTGCCCGGGGATCCGGCGCCGTCCCCGGCGGCGTACGGACGGCGGATCAACGACGAACTGGTCCGCGTCTGCGCGGAGTTCGACTACCCCATGCCCCGGCTGACCGTCGAGCCGGGCCGGTCCATCATGGCGCCGGCCGGCGTCGCCCTGTACCGGGTGCTCGCGGTGAAGCGGAGCGGCGGCGACGTGTTCGTGGCCGTGGACGGCGGGATGAGCGACAACCCGCGGCCCGCGCTGTACGGCGCGCGGTACACCGTCCGCATGGTGGGGCGCGCCTCGTCCGCGCCGATGCGCACGACGACGGTCGTCGGGCGCCACTGCGAGGCGGGCGACGTGCTCGCGGAGGCGGTGGAGCTGCCGGAGGACGTACGTCCCGGGGATGTGCTGGCGGCGCCCGCGTCCGGGGCGTACCAGGTGTCGATGGCGTCCGGGTACAACATGACCGGCCGGCCGCCGGTGGTGGCGGTCTCGCAGGGGAGCTCGCGGCTGCTGATGCGACGCGAGACCTTCGACGACCACCGCAGACGGGACGTCGGCCTGTAGACGGCGGCCTATCCCCCGCAAACGACCCGTTGCTCAGACCCCGCTACTCGTTGAACGCCTCGAAGCGGATGTCGTACGCGGTGGCCGAGGACATCACGGCGAGCATGCGCTCGCCTTCCTCGGCCACCGCGTCGCGCTGCGCGCGGGTCAGCTCGCCGAAGGCCTGCACGGTGAGGGTCGCCCGGCCGTCGGCGCCCTTCGCCTTGGGCTCGGTCAGCCGCCAGATACCGGCCAGATACCCGTCGACGAGGAACGTACAGAAGGCCTGGTTCCCCTTCCAGGCGCGCATCCGGTACTCCTGCGGCACCACGCGGCTGCGGTCGGCGTGCGAGAGCAGCAGGTTGTCGAACTCGGGCAGGAAGCGCGGCGGGGCGGGGGCGCCCGGGTCGGGGCGCGGGGCGTCGGGGAGGTCGAAGAGCTCGACGCCGTGCTCGTCCTGGAAGACGGCGAGCTGGGGCCGCAGCCGCTCGAAGACCTCGCGCATCCGGGTCAGCCCGGACCAGGTCTGCATGTCCTTGACCGAGGCGGGGCCGAAGGCGGCGAGATAGCGGAGCACGGTGGCGTCGGGGGCGGGCGCCGGCTGCGCCGGCCGGCCGAACCAGTGCTCGGCGGTGGTCAGCATGACCTGGCCGCTGCGGCCCCACAGGCCGCGCGGGGTGACCTGGACGAGCGGCAGCACACAGCGGGCGGCGACGGACAGCGCGAACGGATCGGCGTCCGGCCACTGGGCCAGCAGCGCCTCGCGCAGCTCCTTCATGGTCCGGGGCCGCTCCTCGACCAGTTCGCGGGAGATCGCCCCGAGCCGGTCCAGCTCGACGCCGACGAGCCCGCCTCGGAACTGGTGGAGCTCCCGGTCCCGGGCCGCTTGGACCAGCGGCCGCAGGCTGAGGCAGTCGTCGGCGGTGTGGGTGTGGATGGTCGAGCGCATGGTGACCAGCCGGGCGACCTCGCGGGAGGCCATCAGCGCGGAGAGGTCCTCGGGGTCGAATCCCTCGATGCGGGCGGCGAGCGCGAAGTAGGGCGGCTTCACGTTCTGCGCCTGGAGGCCGACGAGGTGCTCGACGGCGCCCTTGACGGACATCGCGGACTGGGGGGCGCGGCTGAGCAGGAGTTGGCGTTCCAGGGTGGCGCGGTTGAGGGCGCGTTCGCCGAGTACGGGGTTCGTCGTCTTCGAGGCCATGCGCACAACGCTACCCAGCCTTGCGGACAGTTTCTGTCCGCAAGCGAGATCCGGCGCCGCCCGCGCCCGCGCCTCGCACCCCGTCACGCTGGAGCGATACGCCCCGGATATCCTGCGGGAGGCCGTGACCGACGGCCGTGGACCGACCGCCGCGACGGAGAGCCGAGAGCCGAAGCTGTGAGCCGAGGGCAAGAGACCGCAGGCCGCCGACAGGCGCCCGACGGCGGAAGGTGAGACACACGATGCCCCCGAGGAAGCACAACTGGCGCCGCCGCTCCGTGGTCCCGACCCACTCCCCGCCGCAGAACGGCCCGACGCCGCGCGCCGAGCCCGAGGAGCACGACCCCGCGAACCGCGACCAGGCCAGCATCGTCCAGGCCGCGCTCTACCGCGACGGCCACCGCGTGGCGACCCCGGACTCGCTGGCCGACACGTTCCGCCGGCTGCGTGAGCACCGCGACGGCATGGCCTGGATCGGCCTGCACCGCCCGACGGAGGCGGAAGTCCTCTCGCTGGCCGAGGAGTTCGACCTCCACGAACTGGCCGTCGAAGACGCCCTGGAGGCCCACCAGCGCCCCAAGCTGGAGCGCTATGGCGACACGCTGTTCGTGGTGCTGCGCGCGGCCCGCTACCTCGACGCCCCGGAGGAGGTCGACTTCGGCGAGCTGCACATCTTCGTCGGCAAGGACTTCCTGATCACGGTCCGCCACGGCGCGGCCCCGGACCTGTCTGCGGTACGCCACCGGATGGAGCAGACGCCCGAACTGCTGGCACTGGGCCCGGAGGCGGTGCTGTACGCGATCCTGGACGCGGTGGTCGACGGCTACGCCCCGGTCGTGGCGGGCGTCCAGAACGACATCGACGAGATCGAGACAGAAGTCTTCGGCGGCGACCCGGCGGTGTCCCGCCGCATCTACGAACTCTCCCGCGAGGTGGTGGAGTTCCAGCGCGCGACGCGCCCCCTGGTGGGCATGCTGCACGGCCTGATCTCGGGCTTCGCGAAGTACGGCACGGACGAGGAGCTCCAGCGCCGCCTGCGCGATGTGGCCGACCACGTGACCCAGACCAGCGAGCGCGTGGACGGCTTCCGCCAGGCACTGACGGACATCCTGGCGGTGAACGCGACGCTGGTGACCCAGCAGCAGAACGCGGAGATGCGGGCGCTGGCGGAGGCGGGCTTCGAGCAGAACGAGGAGATCAAGAAGATCTCCTCGTGGGCGGCCATCCTGTTTGCTCCCACGTTGGTGGGAACGATTTACGGGATGAACTTCGAGACGATGCCCGAGCTGAAGTGGGCTGGCGGGTACCCCTTCGCGATCCTGCTCATGGCCGTGGTCTGCGTCAGCCTGTACTTCGTCTTCAAGCGGCGGGACTGGCTGTAGAGTGCAAGCCACTCAGGCCATTGAAGTTCGCAGTAGCGAAATGCTCTTGGGGTCTGTTTCGGCGACCTGGGGAGAATCTGGGGAGAATGCGCCGCACTGGGGAGCGGTCGTCGCGCTGCGTCCGCGCTCGGCGTCTACTGCACGGCCATGCTCCTTCTGCTCTGCCGTACGAACCGTGGTTCGCAGGCAGTGTTTCTCCTGAACTCGGTCAACAGGTGCAGCCAGCCTGGAGTTACCGAGTCCGCGGGAAGGAATTAGCGTTCGCCTTCCAAAGCCGTGTTGAGACCTGGAGCGTCAGCTCGGGAAAGGCTGTCAATGATGTCTAGACAGCGGGTACGCATACTGGGTGGGCTCTGTCGGTACAGGCGCAGGACTGCTGTGACCACGTAATGCCCGTGAGCTGCGTGGCTGGTCCGGATGTCGGACAGGCTGCTGCCCGCCTGCCAGATGATGTGCTCGCAAGCGTCCAACGCCGTCTGCGGCAATGGGCCGGTCGGATCGTGGAGCGCGAAGGCAAGCTGCCCGAGGTTGTCTGGGAACGCCTGGCTGGTGAGGAAGGTCTGCACGAGCTCCTCGGTTTGGGAGGGAAGCAAATCGAAAGCGTGCCTCATTACGACGGAGGCGTTGTTGCGGACATCTTCGTCGGAGTCGTTGAACAGGGGCAGCAGACGTGGGTAGTGCTCGGGGTTGCGGGCGAGGACTGCGGCAGCACCACGCCGGGCGATGGTGTTCAGTTGCTGTGCGGTGACGGGCAGGTCCGCCGTGAGGTTGCCTTGGAGGGCCGCCACGGCCCAAGTCTGACCTGCGAGTTCCGCGGCCTGTCGAGGACCGTTGAGCGCCTGGGCGAGGTGGGGAGCGAATCGGGCGGGGTCGCGGGCCAAAGCGTGGATGAGCAACCGCTGGGTGGTCTGTGCGTTGTGGACGTTGAGGTCCTGATGTGTCATCAGCTGGCTGGCTGTCTCCAGGGCAGCTTGCGGATCGTGGTTCATCAGGGCGCGTACGGCCTCGGCGGCGCAGACACGGACGGCGATTACGGGGTCGGTCGCCAGCCGGAGGATGAGCGGTCTGAGCGCGGACAGGTGCTGAGCATCGTGGAAGAGGAGGGCTGCGTAGGTGAGGGCGGCTTGGCCACGGGTGGAATTGAGGCCAGCCGTCAGCAGATCAGTGCGTGTGCCTTCGTCGTCCAGCTCGCAGGTCTCCCCCTCGGGTTGGGCGGCCGTCGTGTAGGTCGCGAGCATGGGAAGCAGGGCAGGCGTGTAGTGGTCCGGGGCCGACTGCAAGGCTCGGCAGAGCGTGAAGGCAGCTTCTTGGCCGAGGTTCCGGTGAGCATGGAGGACCAGCCGCTCCCATTGGTCAGTGTCCAGGTGGGTTGCGACTGCGTCCACGACCGCGCACAGATACGCTCCGGGCTCGTCGGGGCCGAGAGTGAGACCGAAAGCAGCGAAGCGGGCAGGCTCCTGTTGTGCGCGTGAGCCGAGTGTGCCGGCAAGCTCGTGTACACCGCCCTGGGGCGGCCAGAATCGATCGGGCTGGGGGCAAGCGTATTTGTCGAGGGCCCGGTGCCATTGGTCATCCGTCATGTGCTGCGCTGCGTGGTCGCTGATCGGAGAGGCGACCCATTCGGCGAGGATCTCGGAAGGCGGGGATGGGCTGAATCCGGGGAACTTCCGTTCCAGCTCAGCGAGCCTCCGTCGAACCTTGTCACTGTGGCGCGGAGAGCAGACCGCTGACAGTAGCTCGTACTGGGCCAAACCCCACCGGCTGGGCTGGCCCTTCTCCCTCCGGAGCTCCCGTGGGGGGTAGTGGGCAAGCAGCATGGCTGTCAGACGGTCGAGTGCGCCGGCGCTGCAGTGGGGTGTGGCGGCCTCGATGAGTTCACGGGATGCCCAACGGGGGCTGTCCACCCAGCCCAGGCTGAGGTTCCGTTCGTTGCCACACAACCAAGTGATCGCCTCGTCGGCTGCGCCATAGGCGGTGAGAAGGCGGCAGGTGAGGAAGCGTGAGATCTCCGTCGTGGAGTCGCTCAGCATCCGAAGGATGCTGACGGCCGAGGCCGGGTCGGCGGCAGGCAATGCGCGCAATGCGGTGTCGAGGGCGGAGAGCAGCTCAGCATCGACGCTGCTGCCGCCCAAGCGGCGATATCCCCAAGCTCTGTCCGGCTGCCCGTCAGGGACACTGCCGGATTCGGCGATGCCAATGACGAACGGCAGGACGTGGTCCACGTACGCCTTGGGTGCGCCGCCGGCGATCTTGGACAGAACGGTGGAGGCGGTCTGCGAATGATTCGACAGGTACGGACCGGCGAACGGATCGTCGAGGCCGTCGTCGTGTGCTCGGTTCAGTTGCCGATCGAGGTAGGCGCCGACGAGTCGGGCTGATGGAGCGGGATCCGTTTCGGCGAGGGTGTAGAGCAGGGACCAGAAGTCACTGTTGACTGCGATGCGGCTACGAACCTCATCGACGTGACCGCTATGGATCAATTCGACAGCCAAGTCCACGAGCCCAGGAGTGAGTGCCCACTCCGTCAGCGCCAGCAGGCGCTGACGCCACTGGGGCGTGGTGCCGATGTGAGGACGTACCAGTTCTGCGGCTCTCTGCGGCCTGTCCCGTGCCGCAACTAGCAGTTCGGCAAACGCGGCATCGACGGTCGCGGAGGCGCCCAGCCAGCGTTCCCACCTGCCGTCGTGGTCGGCGGCATCGAACCAGGCGGGCCGCGCCAGCAGGCGACGTACCTTAGTGGCTGCTGGAGTCGGACCCCAGGCGATGGGTTCAACGGCGTGCCAGTCCGCAAGAGTGGCGTCAAGCTGCCCGAGGACGGCCGTGATCACATCGTGCAGGTGGGAGCGGATCCTGGTGGAGTCGAGCAGCCGCACTGTGGTGCTACGGAACCGGTCACGGTCTGTCCCGGCGAGGTGCTCGAGGATCTGACGGGTCTGGGCTCTCCTGAACAGGTGCTGTCCGGAATCCGCCAGGAAGTCGTGGACGTCCTTTCCGGTGGTTAGGAAAGACCGGGCGAAGAGATAGTCGAAGTAGGTCTCGTGGAAAAATCCGGTGGCCTCTTCGTCGCCCACCAGGAGACCGTGTGACTCCAAGGCCCGGACCTCCTTGCTGGCGAACCCGTCAAGGAGGGCGCAGGGTGCCTGCAGGCTCTCACGCTCACTCATGAAGGCACACAGGGTTCCCGTGATCCCCTTCCAGTCGAGACTTCCGAGCTGCAGCTCAATGCGCTCTCGCAGGTCCTTGGTGTACCGGTCGTAGAGCTGCTGCAGCGTCCGGTAGGGCACTGCTCGAGCTGCAGGTGAGAGGCTGCCGAAGACGGCAAGGTGCAAGGGGGTACGCAGCAGCTCCAGCGTCACGGGGCCCAGACGCTCAGGATCATTCCCACCAGCAGCGAGGACGGTCCGCACCGCCTCCTCGGCCAGTTTCCCAACGGGAAATCTCGACACTCGGGCAGTGTCGGCAGCCAGCCGTGTGAGCCTGCTGTCTTGGTCGATGTCGACGGTGCGAGCCACCAGGAGCACTTTGACGTTCGGCGTGACGGATAGTTGCTCGAGAAGGTCCTCTACAGCCTCGAAAGCGTCCGACATCCGACCGCTGTAGAGGCTCACGGCATCCAGTTGATCGATAAGGAGGAGCCCTGGCCCTCCGCTCGCGACTCCGGGCAGCAGAATCCCCGGCGAGTCCGGCAGATTCATTCTGGCACCGAGGCCACTTGCGGTCTGCACCGTCTGGTCCGCACCGTCCATGCGGACGGCAGCGACCGGCCATCCCTGCCCTGTAAGGCGCACCAGTACATCCGCAGCGACTGTCGACTTACCCGAGCCGGCCTGCCCCTCGCACAGCATGATCTGCGGACCACCGTCTGCCACCAGCCGGTCGTACAGCTGCTCAGCATGGGGGCGCGCAGCCAGTCCGAAAGCGGGCCTGCTGCGGTGCACACGTCGCAAGAACCTGTCGGCAGTGTTTGCCAAGGCGGTCAGGGTGTTGCTGTCTCCCGCCAGCAAACGGGGCCGGACTCCGTCCAGAGACAGCAGGTGACTACGGATCTCCGAACCCGTGAGCCACTGGTGCAGGCGGCTGTCCAGGTATCCACTCAGCTGTCTGACGATGGCTTCGGGCGCACCTACGAACAAATGCTCATAGGTGAGGTGGACCAGCCGTCGCAGGTTCTCCGGCGAATACTGCTCCACGTACACGGCCTGCAAATACCGCCAGGCAACTTCCCGAGCAACGGGCTTGCCGTTCACAGCCCAGCACCCGAGCACTGTTGCGAAGTGAGGCTCCTGAGCCTGGGTGAGGATCTCCTCGAACTCTGCGAGCGTGACAGCGGCCCTGGCGCGCTCGGCGAGTCCGTGCAGTTCGGGCGATCCAGTCGAGAGAACGAGGCGCACCTTCTTGCCGTCCGCAAGATGGCCGGCGACAGCCTTGAGGATCCTCCCCACCGCACGCAGATTCCACGGTCCTCTGGAAGGCACGTCCTTCACCTGATCGCACCAGGTGCTGTCATTGGCCTCGAGCTCAAACTCGATGCCCTCGCCAGCCTGCCCGGGAGGCTCAAGGCGAATCCGGGACGCTTCCCCACGCAGAAGTTCCGCCACTCTCAGCGCCGTCCACCAGTCCTCGTACCGGTTGCCAGCCTTGTCCGCTGTTCCGCCCGACAGTCCCATTGCGCATCACTTCTCCAGGGCACGGCAGCGGACTCCCAGCCCTCAGGGAGCCCACCGAGCAAACCTATCTGCGTCCGTCTATTCTCCTACGTGGCTCGGTACATCATGTCGCTGCTCAACTGGCATACGGCAACTGGTTGGCGGCAGGCTGCAATGACATCACCGCGCTTGAAGTGGAACCCTCGGCCGTCCTGGCTCCCACCGCCAAACCACCTCTGGCAGGCGCCGAATGCCGTCCGGGCAAGCACCCGCATCAATGCCCAGTCCCATGCACCAACGCTGCTCGACACCGCATGCATCGTGTCTGTCCGGGCGTCGCCCACGTCCCGGCGCCCAAGGTCCTGCTCAGCTCCCCGCTCAGCAACGTCAACTACGACGGCCCCTTCGGCCACCCACCTGCGGCCTTGGAGCCGCACAGCACAAACGGGTGGCACATCACGCACTGTGCCACCCGCCGTTCAGGCAGCAGCAGAGTCTTCAGGGACGTACACGGGTCGTCCCGGACCAAGCAGTGCGTCGACGGCCGCCCGCCCCTTCCCGCCGGCCTCCGGCATGAAGTGGGCGTAGTGGTCGAGGGTGATGGTCGGGCTGGAGTGGCCGAGCCAGCGGGCCAGGGTGACGACGGACTCGCCCGCTTCGAGGATCATCGAGGCGAAGGTGTGCCGGAGCACGTGGAAGCCGTCCTTGCGGGACGCCTGCCAGCGTTTGCCCTTCTCCCGCATGGGGATGACCCCGGCTGCGGCGAGGGCGGGCTTCCAGACCTCGTCGTTGAAGATGTTGGCCCGCAGCGCGTTGCCGTACGTCGTCGTCAGGACGAGCGGGAACGTCTGCTTCTCCCGCTCCGGCTCCGGGCCGCCCCACGGCAACTCGACCTCCACGGCCGGGTGCTGCAGGAAGTGCGCGGCCAGCTCGGCAGCGACGGAGCCGGGCATGTCCACGATGCGCGTCTTCCCGCCCTTGGGCAGGGTGAAGTACAAGCGACCGTTGAGCAGTTGGACCTGTCTGCGCACGCGGATGATCCCGCGCTGGAAGTCGACGTCCTCCGGTGAGAGGCCGAAGACCTCCCCCTGCCGCAGCCCGCAACCAAGGGCGACCACGACCGCGATGCGGTAGCGCGCTTTGATCGCGTCCCGCATGCGCTGCGCGGTCTCCAGCGGCCATGCCTCCCGCTGGTCCTCCGGCACCTTGGGCCAGCGCACCGACTTGGCGCGCATCGGGTTGCGTACGAGGCGCTTGTCGTCGATGGCCGTCTCGAAGATGTTCGAGAGGGTGGTCAGGATCTGGCGGGCGTAGCGCGGCGCGCACTCGCCTTCGAGCGTGGCGATGTAGCTGCGCAGGACGGTCGCGGAGACGTCCCTCAGGCCCACCGTGCCGAGGTGCGGAAGGATGTGGAGACGTACGCGCTCGTCGACGCGCTTGATCGTGGCCGGTGCGCCCCTCACGCCGTCCTTCCAGAAGCGGGTGACGTAGTCGGCCAGCGTGATGGAGCCGTCACGCGGGTCGACGAACTCGCCGCGCTCGCTGTCGGTTCCGGCCCTGCGAAGCCACGCCTTGGCGTCCTCCAGCGTGTCGAACGACATGTTCCGGACGCCGGGGATTCCGGCGACGCGGTACCGCGAGCCCTTCCCGTACCGAGCGGTGCGCTCCCGCTTGCCGCTGGTGGGGTCCTTCTTCTTGTTGATCCAACGGTCTTCGATGTAGCCGGCCAAGTACGTCCTCAGGATCGGGGGTGGGAGTGCCGTTGACGCTGGGACGTCAGGCCGTGGCCGAGTAGTCGGCGCGGCGCTGCGGGGCCGCGCTCACGGGATCCAGGGCCGGATTTGAGCGCGAGTCGGCCTGCTCCTGCTCGCGTATCCAGGCATCGAGCGCATCGAGCCGGTACGTCACACGCCCGCGGGCGCCCAGCCGGAAACTCGGCGGCCCCTGTCGGCGGTGCCGCCAGACGTAGAGCGTGCGAGGCGAAAGACCGAGGTAGGCAGCCGCTTCCCGCACGCCAAGAAATGCGCGGTCGACGGCGGAGGAATCCGAGCGGGCGGACGAATAGACGGAGGAAAGCGAGGCGACTTCAGGCAAGAGGGATCCTTCAATAGGGGACACGATGAGGAATGGCTTGTCGCGACGACTGCAACCGTGCGTCGCCACAGGATTTCCCGGAGGGCCTCTGTTTCCACTCGCCGGGGATCCTGCTGCGCAAGGATTCACGGATAACTTGGAGACGGGGGTCTCGCTGGGAGGTTCAATGATGCGGAGAATCGCCGGTTTGGGTAACCGGCGATCGTCGGCTATGTTGCGCCCGCACTGACCGACTCCAGGGGCTCGACGGGACCGCCGAGGAGCGCGCAGGGGGAGACGCCGAGGGCGGCGGCGAGGGCGACGAGATCGTCGATGTCGCAGCGCCGGACCGTGCGTTCGAGGCGGGAGAGCGCGGTGAAAGTCATGGGTCGGCCGCGCGCGGTGACCAGGGCGGCGAGCTGGCGCTGGGAGTGACCGCGTGCGGTGCGGATGCGCTCGATGGCTTGGGCGGCGGCCTGTCCGGCGGGTCCGATTTCGAGGGGGCGTGGCGGCATTGGTGTGTTGTAGCTTGCGCGCCGGTCACTTGGAAAGCGTTTCCCTGTCTGCTGTGAGCGATGGCGGTGTCGACGCATTCTGGTGGGCGATTTCGTCAACCGGGACTTCGGTTCTACCGTCATGGGGTCGCCGAAAAAGTCGTGAAGGGTTTCAGAACCAAGTCTGGACTTTCGCGCACCAGGTGTGGCTGTGTTGTCCACATACCCCGGCGCTGCCGGATTCCCCGCCCCGTTTTCCATACCTGGTCGCCCCTGCCGGCGACCGTCAGTGAAGGAGCCGCCCCTTGGAAGCCGACATCCCGATTCCCTCTCCCGAAGGCACTCAGCCGACCTGCTCGCAGCTCGCGATAGGTGGGGCGTCAATATCCCCGTCCGACCCCGCTTCGCTGCCCGAGGGCGAGCAGGTCTTGGCCGACCTGCGGGCGCAGTTCCGGCGCTATGTCGTACTGCCGAGCGAGGAGGCCCTCACGGCGGTGACACTGTGGGTGGCGGCAACCCACCTGCAAACGGCGTGGCAGCACGCCCCGCGTCTCGCGATCGTCGGCCCCGCCAAACGGTGCGGCAAGTCCCGCCTGCTGGACGTGATCACCGAGACTGTCCACGACCCGCTCATCACGGTCAACGCCTCAGCCGCCGCGGTGTTCCGGTCGATTACCGACAACCCGCCGACACTGTTGGTCGATGAGGCCGACACCCTCTTTGGTTCGGTGAAGGTCGCGGAGAAGAACGAGGAGATGCGCGGCCTGCTCAACGCAGGTCATCAGCGCAACCGGCCCACTCTGCGGGTCTCCGGGCCCAACCACGAAGTGTCGAAGTTCCCCACCTTTGCCATGGCAGCCCTCGCCGGGATCGGTGACCTGCCCGACACGATCATGGACCGTTCGGTCGTGGTCCGGATGCGCCGCCGTAGGCCGGGCGAGAAGGTCGAGGAATTCCGCACCGTACGGGACACCCCCGTGCTGCACGCCCTGCGCGACAGGCTCGTGGGGTGGCTGGCCCCGCTCCACGCGGAAGCGATGGATCTGACGCCGACCATGCCGGTCGAGGACCGCGCGGCCGACACCTGGCAGCCGTTGATCGCCGTCGCCGACCTCGCCGGCGGCCAATGGCCACAACTCGCCCGTGCCGCCTGCGAGACGATGACGAAGCACGAGGCCGAGCAGGACCAGGACAACAGCAGCCTCGGCATCCGCCTCCTGGGCGACATCCGCCGCGCCTTCGCCGCCGAGGGCAACCCATCGGCGCTCCGCACAAGCCGCCTCCTCGACATCCTGAACAAGGATGACGAGTCCCCCTGGCCCGGATACACCGACAAGGGCCTCACCCCGCGCGGCCTGCAGATCCTGCTGAAGGACTACACCAGCGGCGCGACCAACCGCCGCTTCCCTGGCGGCGTCCAGGCACGCGGCTTCACGCGCCTGCAGTTCGCCGACGCCTGGGCACGCTACTGCCCCGAATCCGAGCCGGATTCCACGACCGCCGCCTGACCCGCCACGACCCGTCGCGACTCGTCGCCGTGCAGGTCAGCACCGTGACGGGTCATCTGCCCGCAACGGGTCGACTCGACATCATCACCGCTCTCGCATCTGCTCTGACCAGGCATGCGACGAGTCGCGACGGGTTCCGGCCCTCCACGGGCGCACTAGCCCTCCGTTCTTCCCTCGGAGCCATTCCGCCCTTGTCTTCGCTCACCCATGCCCCCACCTCCGTACCGGCGACGCTGGCCGCGGCAATCCGCACCGGTGTGGCGCTCCTGGCCGTGGCCGCCTTCGCGCTCTCCTATGACGCCCTGCGTCAGATGGCCGCCGCCAGCCACATCCACCCGGCTCTCACCTACGCCTTCCCTCTCGTGATCGACGGCTTCATCGCCATCGGCATCGGCGCTCTTCTCGTCCTGCGTACCGCGCCCTTGCGCCCTCGGCTGTACGTCTCCGGCGCTGGTCGGTACCGCCACCGCCACCAGCATCTGGGCCAACGTCCTGCACGCCGTCCGCCTCAACCAGCAAGCACGCCGCCCCGGGCTCGCGCTCGACGACATCACCGTCGGGATCATCTCGGCCATCGCTCCCCTGGCGCTGGCCGGTGCGGTGCACCTCTACCTCCTCGTCCAACGCCGCCCCACGCACACGGAGCCACCCGAGGTCGATCGCCACACCACGACGGAAACCGCTCCAGAACGCGATGTGGCTGCCACAACGGAACCGGCGTCCATCGAGAACCTGGCCAAGGAGACCGTGGATCAAGTGGCTCATCCCGAGAAGGCGCAAGCCACACGTCGTGTTCGGCAACCGAGCGCCACCTTCGCCCAGGCCATGGAGATCGGTCGGACCGCTCCGCTCGGACGTGGCGGCCGCGTCTCCCGCCGCCATATCGAGAAGGCCATCCGCGACAAGGGACTAGGTGTGGGTCGCGAACGACTCGACGAGGTCAAGGAGTCCCTCCAGGCCGAACTTGACCGGCCTGCGCGACAAGCAGCTGCGCGAGCGCCGCGTCCACCCCCGCTACAACGACGACGAGTTCGCCCTCGTCAAGAATGCGGCCGCCCTGAGTCGCATGACGCTAGGCGGCTACGTCGCCGAGTGCTCGCTCGCCGCCGCCCGCGCCGACGACCCCACGGCGGCCGTCGCCGACTACCGCGCCATGGTCAAAGCACTGATGGCCTCCAACGGGCAGCTCGGCAAGATCGGCAGCAACCTCAACCAGCTCGCCCACCACCTCAACAAGGACGGCACCTGGCCCCACCCCGCCACCGTCCAACGTCTCCTGGAGCGAGTCGAGGCGGCCATCGCCGCAGCCGACACCGCCATCGCTCAGGTCACTGAAGGGCGGTGAGCGGGTGATACCAAAGATCATCCTCAGCTCGGGCCCCGCTGCCACGCGACGCACAATCGGCTACCTCTACGGCAAGGGCCGGGCCAACGAGCACATCGACCCGCATCTGGTGGCCTCCTGGAACGGCTTCGCCCCCGACCCCGGCCGCAGCCCCCACCGCGATCCGAAGGACGCGATGGCCCAGCTCGTCGCGCAGCTCGACCAGCCCGTGAAGATGCTGGGCGACAAGGCGCCCAAGGACACCGTGTGGCACTGCCCCGTACGCGCCGCCCCCGAAGACCCGATCCTCACCGACAACCAGTGGGCGGAGATCGCCCGCCGCATGGTGGCCGCCGCCGGTATCGCCCCCGACGGTGACGAGGAAGCCTGCCGCTGGGTGGCCGTCCGCCACGCCGATGACCACATCCACATCGCCGCCACCCTCGTACGTCAGGACGGCCGACGCCCCGAACGCGGCTACGACCAGCGTGCCGTTCAGCGCGAGGCCCGCAAGATCGAAATCGACTACGGGCTCCGGCGATTGAAGCCGGGAGACGGCACCGCCGCCAAGCGCCCCACCAGCAAGGAACACTTCAAGGCCAAACGCCTGGGCCAGGACGCCGCCACCCGCGATGTCCTGCGCCTGCGGGTGCGCCGCGCGGTTGCCGCTGCGTCCGACGAGGCCGAGTTCTTCGTTTTGCTGGAGGCAACGGGCGTGACCGTGCGCTTCAAACTCGGCCCCTCCGGCGACGCGCTCGGCTGCAACTTCGCCCTGCCCGGCGACACCAACGACAAGGGCGAGCCGGTCTTCTACGCGGGCTCCACGCTCGCCCCCGACTTGTCGCTGCCCAAGATCCGCAGGAGCCTCGCCACCACCAGCCCGGAACCGGTCACCGTCCGGCCGGGTGACCCGTGGCACGAGGCCACCGCCGCCACGGAACGTATCCCCCACCACCTCACGCACGGCGAAGACCCGACCGCCCAGGGACAGCTGGTCGCTCTCGGCGCGGTGATGGACCTGCTCCCGATCGGCGCACCGGCCGCGGTGCGGGCCGAACTCGAACAGGCCACCGCCGCCTTCGAGCGCGCCACCCGCTCCCGCATCACGGCCGACCTCGACAGCACCCGCGCCCTACGCCGCAGCGTCCAAGCCATCTGGCGCGAACGGCCCTCGGACAGTGACGGGTCAGGGTTCGCGATGCTCCTGGATACCGTGCTCACCGCGGTGGCGTTCGCCGCACACTGGCACCGCATGCGCCAGCATGCCCAGCAGGAAGCGGCAGCCGAACAGGCCCTCGTCCACCTTCAGGTCGTCTACGCGCGGATCGCCGAGCCGGTCATGGCGGGCCTCGCGCAACGCGCCCCCAGCCCCCAGATGAAGAACCGCTACGCCCGCCATCTCCAACAGGCCGTTCCCGAATACGCCGAGCGCATCCTCAACGATGCCGCCTGGGACGCACTCGCCACCGTGCTCGCCGAAGCAGAAGCTGCCGGGCACAATGCGACCACTGTCCTCGACCAAGCGCTCGGCCAGCGCACCCTGGACGACGCCCACAGCCCCGCCCGCACCCTGACCTGGCGCATCCGCCGCCTCGGCGAGCGCCACTCCCCCGGTCCCCGAGCACAGGCAGCCCGGGCCCACAGCGCCGCGCAACGCTCCGCTGCCTCCATTCCCTCGGCAGCAGCCACTCCACCGCCGCAAGCACCCCCAGCGCGACGGCGCTGATCAGGCCGGTGTGGACAGCTTGGGAGTGAGCAGCTCCAGCGCTTCCTCCCAGGGGAAGCGGTCGGCACCGCCGCCGGCCTTCGGCTTGTGGGGCTCGTAGGAGCCGAGTAGGACGCCCATCCCGCGCAGCCGCTCCAGGCTCTGGCCGTATGCGGGATGGGCCGCCATGGCGGAGTTGAGATACGGGAGGACGGCCGTCGGGATACCGAAGCCGTATGCCTCGCACAGTATGCCCAACGCCAGGGTGTCGGAGATCCCCGCTGCCCATTTGTTGATCGTGTTGAAGCTGGCTGGGGCCACGGCGATGGCGTCGGCGGGCGGCAGCGGCCGAGGGTCGCCGGGCGAGCGCCAGGCTGAGCGGATCGGGTAGCCGATCTGTGCCTCGACCGCCTCGGTGTCCAGGAAGCCGAGGCCCTGCGGGGTGGCGACGACACCCACGTCCCAGTTCGCCTTCTGGGCTGCGGTGATCAGCTTGCCGACGTCACCGGCGATGCCACAGGCGCACACGACGACGTACAGGAAGGGCTTCTTGGCCTGCTGGTCGGGCTGATCGCTCACGCGGGGACTCCCAGTTGACGACTGAAGCGGTGCAGTTCAGGCAGCGTACGACGGCGGTCGCGGGCTGCCATGTCGGCCACCAGCTCGCGCACGGCCGGGCGCCGGATGTCCTGGGCAGCGCAGCTCTCGGCGATGCGGAGGGCCTGGTACCCGTCCGCCAGGCGGCCCTGCTGGCTGTAGGCGCGGCCGGCCTCGATCCACAGTGCGGCACGGCGCTCGGGGACGGGGATGTGGCGGCGCATGAGAGGCCGGGCGGTGTCCAGGGCGACACCCGCGTCACCGAAGACGACGGCCGCGCTGAGGCCGTGCAGGGCGACGTTGGTCGGGCTGAAGTTGGCCCAGGCGTCGGGGCTGTCGAGCGCGACGTAGCGGGCCACGTCCTTCGCCTCGGCTAGGAAGTCCTGGGTGGCGGAACGATCACCACCGCTGCTGGCGGCGGTGACCCCGCGCAGAAGCAGCAGGCCGAGAGCCGCGAGGTACCTGGGGGAGCGTTGGTCGTACGAGCCCGTGAGCTGGTCGGCCGTGTGCCGGACAAGGGTGACGGCCTGAGCGGTGTGGCTGTCGCGGGCCAGGGCGTGGGCGTGCACGCGGACACTGGAGGCGAGGACGACGGGGTCGCCCGAGCGTTCGGCCTCGGACATGGCGCGTCCGACCGCGAGCCACGCGTTGCCCTGGTCGCTCTGCTTGAGCAGAAGGCTCGCCGAGGTCTGGTAGGCCGTGGCGAGGAGGCCGGACAGGTCGGTCGAGCCTGGGCTTTCGCTGATGGCCTGCCGCAACTGCCCGATCAGAACAGGCAGCGTGCCCTCCAGCTTCGTGTAGTCGCAGGTGCAGAAGAGACGGCGTACGCCTGCGATCTGATCTCGCAGGCTCTGGAAATCCGGCACCGGTTCGGCTGTCAGGCGGGCTGCTCCGGGCAGCAGGGATTGGACCAGGTCCTGATGGGCGGTGCCAGGGACGGTCGGGGCCGCGAGCGCGGCGATGCCAGCGGCGAGAACGGTACGGCGGCGCATGTCCTCTGTCTCGGGTTCGGAGGGGTTGATGTCCGAGGCCACGGCTAGGCCGAGGCGGTGTGCCGGAACGGCCAGCACTTGCGCGACTGCGCGCAGCATGCGGACGTCGTCCGTGCCCCTGCCGTTCTCCAGGCGGCTCACCTTGGACTGGTGATAGCCCAGGGCGGAGGCGACGTCCTTCTGCGAGCGCCGCTGTAATACGCGTGCCTGACGGATCACTTCACCGATCCGTCTCGCTTCGCTTTGCGCTTCGGCCATCTGTGCCACGGCTCCTTCTGCCGCCGCCGATCCTGCCTGCTCAACCGAGCGTAATGGACGGGCAGTTCACCGTGATGCAGCTCCTGCATAGACGATGCAGCTCCAGCACACGTCCTGGTTCAAGAGGCCCGGGTGGCGATTGCGTGGAGTGGCCGAACCAATCAGGAGGCCGCTCATGGAAGCGCATCACATCCGGATTCCCGTCTCCGGCACATCTGCGGGTGCCGCGTCCGCGCGCCGGCAGATCGCGGAGGAGAGACGGGACTGGGGTGCCGCTCTCGGGCCTGAACTCCTGGATGCAGCTGAGTTGGTGGCCTCAGAGCTGATCACCAACGCGGTGCGGCACGCGCACGAAGGCTCGATCACAGCCGAGGCTGACCTGAACGGCAAGGCACTGCGGGTCGCGGTGATCGACACCAGCTCCGCAGTCCCCGAAGTCAGGCTGCCGGATGCGGACGCGGAAGACGGGCGCGGCCTGTTCCTCGTCGTCGCGCTCGCCGACCGCCACGGATTCGATGTGTTGCCCTCCGGCAAGCGCTGCTGGGCCGAATTCGAGTTCAGCGCCCGGCTCCCAGTAGCCCCAACGCAGGTGGCCCAGATGAGGAGTTGACCGTTGCCAGCCGTACGAATCTCCCCAGTCGCAGCCGAAGTGGTCGCCGTGCGACCGAGCGTTCCGCTTGCCGGGGCGGTGACCGTCGACGGGTCGAAGAACGCGGCCCTGCACCGCCCCGTGCACCTGAGCAATCTCCCGGCGAACACGGACGTCGAGACGATGCTCACCCTCCTCCAGCAGGCCGGCTGGCACGCTGCCCGCCCGGTCAGCGATCCGCACACCACGCTGATCCTGCCGAGCGACAAACCGCAACCGGATGCGGATCCCGAGGTCGCTGCCCGGATCCGGGCTTCGTACTACCTGGTCCCAGCGCTGCTCGGCGCCTACGGACGGGCCCGCCTGCCGTGGCCAGGCGGCTGCGCCATCGGGAAACGCGGGATGGACCTGCACTTCAAGGTGTGCGAACGCTTCGGCGACCGCTCGACCGTCGATGACCACGGCTACCTCGTGGAGGCGGCCACGGGTGGACGCGGGACGGTCTCGATCATGCTCCCTTTCCGGTCCCGTGGGGCGAGCATCGCCGCTGTCCTGCGCGCGGTCGTCGCCGGACGTCCGCTGCGTCTGGGGCAGCCCAATCTGTCGCCCGAAGTACTCAGCGTCGTGGAGGCGTTGAAAACCACCGGGTGGGAGTGCCGGGTCAGCGAGACCGTCCTCGTGCTCCAGCCGCCCGCGTCCGCCTCCGGTGGGGAGATCGCGTGGAGGGTGCCTGGCGACAAGATCGAGGCAGGCACCCTGGCCTGCGCCGTCGCGGTGACCGGCGGCAACGCCCAGATTCTAGGCGTACGTCGCGACGACATCGCTCCTCTGGTCAATGCGCTGCGCTGGCTCGGCGTACCCGCCGACGCCGAGGACGGCACCCTCGCCGTCCAGGCTCAGGAGGCCCAGCCCACCGGTCGACCACTGCGGGCCATTGCCTCGCTGTCCCCCGGCGGCCTGGACGCGGACTTCGAGCCGGCACTGATAGCCCTGGCCCTCACCTTGCCCGGCATCCACCTGTTCGCCGACGAGATCAACCCCGGCCGCCACGGCAACCTGCTGCCGCAGCTCGTCCGTCTCGGAGCCACGATCGACGAGCTTTCGCCCACGCAGTGCCGCTTCGCCGGGCCGCAGCAGCTGACGGGTGCCGGAGTTGAAGCCACCGACATCCGCACGGGCTCCGCCCTGCTCATCGCCGGACTCACCGCTCGCGGCGTGACCACCCTCGGCGGCCTCGAACAGCTCCGGCGCGGCCACGCCGACCTGCCCGTCAAGCTGCACGCCCTCGGAGCAGACATCTGCGAGGTGACCCCGTGAACCGGCAGCTCCGCCAGATCATCGCCACGACCGACGTCCACTCCACCTTCGACTCGGCCACCCCGATGCTCGCTCACCTGCACGCAGCCAGGCTCGACAGCCTGATCGTGGACTGCGGCGACTTCTTCGAGGGCAGCGGCTACTACCGCCTCGGCCAGGGGCGCATCGAGCGGGAGCTCCTCACCACCCTCTACGACCTGCTCGCACCCGGAAACCACGGCTGGCCGCACTACTTCGAGCCGCAGCTGCACCGGATGACGGTGTGCGCGAACACAACCGCCGAGGACAGCCCGCGTACGCATCCAGGACATCGGAGGGCGACGAGTCGCCGTCACAGCGGTGATGGGCCCGCAGGCGTTCAACGCCATCCCACTTCACCAGCGTGCCGGTCATCACGTCAGCGACCCGGCTCAGGCTCTGCGCGAAGTGATGCTGGAGCACCATCACCGCGCCGACGCCTGGATGGTGCTGTCCCACTCCGGCTTCGAGGAGGACCTGAAACTGGCCGCCGCATGCCCGTCCGCCGACGTCATCTTCGCCGGGCACTGCCACAGCGACAGCTTCGGTCCCGTGCGCGTCGGCGACACCCTCGTGGTCAAGGCGCGCGAACTCGGCGTCGGATACGCCGCCGCCGAGCCCGTCGGCAGCGGCTGGGCAGCCCGCACCAGCGCCTTCCCCGGCTCCTCTGGCGCGCCTCACCAACTCGCCTCACTGATGGATGAGATCTCGGCCCTCGGGCTCCAGCTGAGGAGCCCCCTCGGCGCAGTGAACGAGCGCCTTCGCAATACGCTGTTGGACCGCCGCGAACTGCTCGAAGAGATCGCCGGCCGACTGCACTCCGGCCTCGGCGCCGACGCGGTCGTCCTCAACGAGACCGCCCTGCGTCCCGTACAACTCGGCACCACCCTGACCCTCGGCGACCTGCTGGCCATCGAGCCCTTCGGCAACCAGCTCGTGCACGCCTTCCTCCCCGAGCCGCACGTCCAGGACCACGACAAGCTGCTCGACCACCTCACCGAACTCGTTGGCCCCCTGGTCGTCGCCCCTGCTCCCCTGCCCCCGGCGATCCGCACCGTACTGACCACCGACTACCTCGCCGACAGCTACCTGGGCAGGCGAACTCACCAAGCAGGCATACAACTCGGGCAGGCCGTGTGCCGCGTCCTGACCAACTCGTCACTCCCCACCTCCGACCAGTCCCCAGAAGGCGGCGAGCAATGATCCTCACCGGACCCGAGATCAAAGCCGCCGTGGCCGACGGGCGCTTACGCATCACCCCCTTCGCCCCGGACCAGACCAACCCCAACAGCTACAACGTCCGCCTCGGTCCGACCCTGCTGATGTACACGGCCAAGGTGATCGACGCCCACCACGCCAACCCGACACGTTCGGTCCTGATCGACACCAACGGATACGTCCTCCAGCCTGGCGAGCTGTATCTCGGGCACACCATCGAGGAGGTCGGATCGGACGTCTTCGTCCCCCTGCTCTTCGGCCGCTCATCCGTCGGCCGCCTCGGCCTGTTCGTCGAGATCACCGCACCGATCGGCGACATCGGCTTCCACGGCCAGTGGACCCTGATGCTCTCGCCCATCCGCCCACTGCGGGTGTACGCGGGCATGAAGATCGGGCAGATCATGTTCTTCGTCTCCACCGGTGACGTCGACCTGTACCGCGGCAAGTACCAGGGCGCCGCAGGCCCACAGTCCTCCCGCTACTGGCTCGACACGGCACGCGTCGAGGCGGTGGCCTCATGATCCTTACGGGGCCCGCCATTGCCGCCGCCATCAGCGCGGGAGAGATCACCATCTCCCCCTACGAGCCCGCACGGCTCTCGCCCAACGCCTACGACTGGCGCCTGGGCGACACGATCCGCGCCTGCGAGGCCGACCTGGACGCCGCCGCCCCCACCGCGTACACCGAACACACCATCCCTGCGGCTGGCTTGGTCCTGAAGCCTGGAGTGCTCTACCTGGGCGTCACCCTGGAGAAGACCAGCTCGGAAACGTACGCACAGCTGCTCAACGGGGACCGCACCATCGGCGCCCTCGGCATCTGGGTCCACGTCTCCGCCCCGCTCGGCCACCAGGGCCACGCGATCCGCTGGACGTTGGAGATCCGTGTCGCCAGGCCCGCCCGCGTCTATCCAAGGATGACCTTCGGGAAGCTGGTCTTCCTCACCACCCACGGCAGCCCGGCCAGCTACCAGCAGGCTTACGCCAAGTACGCGGCGACGAAGGGCATCGGCATCTCCCGCCTGTACGAAGAGATCCGTCAAGGAGCACTGTGACTCCCCCCGTCGTACGCCCCGCCGCGGGTTCGCTGGCCGCCACGTTCCTGGACCTCCCGGCCCGAAGCCCTGGCGGCAGCGTCGAACTCTTCCTCGACCTGTACACCGGCCACAGACCACTCATCCCCGCGCGGGCCTTCATGCTGGCCCCCACCGGTCCCCGACCCACTCTGCCGCCCGGGCTCGACTTGTTGGCGGTATCCGGGAAGTGCCTGGGAGGTGTCGGCTTCAGTCGCTACGTCGGAGCCCTACGCAGGGCTCTGGTGACCGCCATCAGCCCTGGACAGATCGGCGTACTGCACCTGCAACACCTCACCTTCGGCGCCACTCCAGCCTTACTCCGAGCGCTGCCGGCACACCCCAGGATCGCCTTGGTCCACGGCACCGATCTGATCTTCGCCGAGGCCCACCGCGAACAGCTTCAGGTCCTACGCGAGACCGCGAGGGCCGCTGACGCCATCGTGGTCCCCACTAGCGCGATGGCCGATCACCTGCTCAAACTCGCCCCACGAGTCGACCGACGAAAGCTCGTCCGCATCCCATGGGGCATCCCGGACCGCCTGCTCACGGGTCCGCCGACCCGGCCCGCCCGGACCTCGACCAGCCAACTGAGGGTGCTGTACGCGGGTCGCCTGACAGCCGAGAAGGGCGTCGAGCGGCTGGTCGCAAGCCTGGCGCACATTCCAGGCGTCGAGCTGAGCATCGCCGCCCCCAGAGCCCAGTTCCACGCCTTGGCCCCGCTCCTTCAGCGGACTGGCCTGCGCGCTCAGTACCTCGGCTGGCTCCGCCGTCCACAGCTGTGGAAAGCCTTCGCCGAGCACGACGTACTTGCCATACCGTCCACCACCTTGGAGGCCATGGGACTGGTGGCGCTGGAGGCCCAAGCCTGCGGCCTGCCCGTCATGTACCAGCCCGTGCCCGGCCTCAGCGAAGTCCTCGCCACATCCGGAGTATCCACCGACTTCACCCACCCCGCCACGCTCGGCCGCGACCTGGATCGGCTGCGGACCGCTGCGGGCCTGCTGCCCGCGCTCCGGCAGGCGGGCTACGCGAACGCCGCCTGCTACCCGCTCTCAGCGACCGCTCAAGCGCTAGTGGACCTTGGCCGCCAGTTCACCTGAACGTCTCACAGCAAGACGATGCCGCCACGCCGATAACCCACCGAACCTGCCCCCGTCACTAGGCTGACCCGGCGGGATGCACACGGCGAACAGGGAGACCATGACGTACCGCCTCGACAGCATCGAACAACTCCTGAGCGAAGGAGTCCGCGACAAGGTCTACCCAGGCGCGGTGTGGGCCGTAGGTGACGCTGCCGGCATCCGCTCCTCCGGCTCCACCGGAGTGCTCGACCCCGCCGATCCCGATGTGCTTATGCGACGCGACACCATCTTCGATGCCGCCAGCCTGACGAAGATTCTCTCGGTGTGGGCCTTGATCGGTGCCCTCTGGGAGGAAGGCAAACTCGACCTCGACATCCAGCTCGGCAGCTTCTGGTCCGAAGTCGAGGACCACCCGCTCGGTGTCGTAACCGCTCGCCAGCTGCTGACACACACCGCTGGCGTCCCGCTGCGAGCTCAGCTCAAGAGCCTCTACGGCACGGACCCGCAAGACGTTCGTGACGGGGTCCTCCACGAGGCCCAGCACCGCTCACCAGGTGAGGCCGTCGAGTACACGGATCGAGCCGCCCTCATCCTCGGCTACCTCGCCGAGTATCTCGCCGGCCAGCGACTCGACGAGTTCGCGACGGAGCGGACTTGGCGGCCGCTGGGCATGGCTGCGACCTGCTTCGGGCCCTTGCCCACCGAGATCGCCGCACGTTGCGCCCCAACTGAATTGGACCAGGAGACCGACGCCCATCTCAAGGGCATCGCCCACGACTTCTCCGCGCGGCTCCTGGGCGGAGTATGCGGGATTGCCGGCGCGTTCACAGTCCTGGACGACCTCGCTGCCTTCCTCCGCTACATGCTCGACACGACCACGGCACCCGGCCGCGCAGGGTTCGGTGGCACCTGGGCCACCGAATCGCTGACGGTCCAGACCGGTGAACTGGAGCCCGTACGGGGCCTGTTCTGGCACCCTGCGCCCGGCAGCGCCCTCGTGGATGACACCTGGGTCCACTACGGCTTCACCGGCACCGGCATGTGGATCTCGCCGCGTCAGCAACGTTGGGCAGTGCTTCTGACCAACAAGCTCTACTACACCCGCGACCGCCAGCCCTTGGCGGACATCCGCAACGCCTTCCGTAAGCTTTCCTTTGACTCATGCGGCGGCTGAGCGGCCTCTGGGCTCATCCCGCGCGGCGCTTGTGGAGCGCGGCATGCTCCCGAGTGCGATAAGTGCCGCTAGTCCGGCGACGAGTGCGAGCATCCCGAAGACGCGGGGGTATCCGCCAAGCGGAGCAGCCAGGGCGGCCCCAGCGAAGGGAGCGAGCGCCGAGGCCCGAGGCCGACACCGCCACCAGCGAGAACGGGCAGCCATACTGCCTTCCGTGGTGTCAGGCCAGCCTCACTCCTCCTGAGGCACGGCGGAGCCGTACGGCCCTTTACCGCATTTCGGCCAAGCCAGGATGCTCGCACGCGGGCCGTTCCGCATGATTCCGGCCGGAAGTGCTTCTGCCATATGCGCGCCAGCCGGGCGCCATCGGACCGCGTCCACGTCAAAGGCATCGCACACATGAACGCCAAGAGTATTTAGGACATCACCTTGCGTGACTGGAAGGGTCCTTCTCTCTGAGTGAGAGCGAACGTACGGTCAGTCAGGTTTTGCGCCTGCACGTACACAGCGGGAAGCGCAATCAACGGGGAGGGCATACATCCGTGGATCCACTGACGTTTCCGATGCTCGTCGGGACCGCACTCACTGAGGCAGTCAAGTTCCTGTTCGACCGGGCCGGAGCGGTTCTCGATCGGCGTGCGGGCCGGGTTCCCGTGGAGGAACCGGAACAAGTCGAAGGTACGGTCGGGCCGTTGACCGTCCGTCCGGCTGAACTGTCCTCTGGGCGGATCGAGCGCATCACCGAGGCCCGCGGAGCACTCCAGGTGTATTTGGCTCGTCCAGCTCTGCTGCAGGGAGACGATCCGGAGCTCAGGGATCTACTGGGTGCGCTGCGCGTGGATTTGGAGGAGATCTACGGGCGGCAACTTCCCTTCGGCGACGAGGAGGAGCGGCCAGCACGCCCCGGAGTCTCCGTCACACAGCGCGCAGAACAACTCACCGGTCACCAGGTCGGCGTACGCGCTCAGGACATTTCTCAGACCGGCCGCGTACGCGTGGACCAATCCGCGAAGGTCGTCGAGGCGGCGGCGGAACAGGTCGGCGTCGAGATCGACGGAACCATCGGCTGAGAGGCGGCGCACCTGATGGCTCTCGACGACGAGCAGGACTACACGCAGCAGCAGTCCGTTCCGGCTACCGGAAGCCCGTACGGCGCCGGAGAAGATTCACCGGCGCGTCCGCCGCTGCCCGATCGCTACAGCGACGGAGAAAGGACCAACCATGCGGAGGGCTCCGCCCTCTCCGCCGACGCACCCACGGCAGGCGTCGACGCCAACGCCGAGTCAATAGCGCGCGCTCGCCCTGAAGTAGCCGCACCGGCGGACTCACAGTCAGGATCCGCATCCACGCCATACCCCCCTGCCCCTGTTATCCCACCGCATAGCCCGGAACCGGCAGCACAGCGACTAGCTGATCGGGGCAGGACGGCACCCCCGTCCCCGGCGGCGATCGAGGCCGTCGGGCAGGCGGCCACGCTCCAGCGCGCGTTAATCAACATGGGCGAGATGATCGGCACGAAATACGTGTTCGAGCAGACGTTGGATGCCGACGCGCCCATCGAGGCTGAATACTTGGCGGTGATCCGCAAGGTTTTCGCCAAGCCCCGTTACGAAGAAACAGACCGGACCGGCAGTCCTTTTGCCCATGCCCTCGAGGCCCTGCGACCTTCAGGTTCCGTACTGGTCATCAACCGCCCACCGAACAGCAGCAGGACCACGACCGCATACGCCCTTCTCGAGCAGCTCGTGGAAGAAGGCTTGATCACAGAAGTGCGCCCGCTCTCTTTCGGCGGTGCCCAGCACTTCCCTGCACGACGCCTGCCTCATGACCACCGGTGCGGCTTCTTGCTCGAGCTCCCGCCAGACGAAGATGGCTTTCAGGTAGCCGACACGTTCGGTTCCGGCCTAGGAAAGCTCGGTGAGCAGCTGGCACGGCGGGACAACCGACTCATCGTCCTCACCCGCCCGGAACAATGGCGACGGATCAGCCACGGCGCACCGCCGAGCAGCGCGCCGGATCTGGGCGAGATCCACCCCCACGACATCGCCACCCGCTGGCTGCTGGCACAGGAGCCGTCGTTCCCGGTCAGTTCCTGGCTCGACAGCACCGGTATAAGCCGCCTCATCGGCGGCATGACGCCCACGGACATCTTGAATGTCACGCCTCTCATGCTCGATGAGCACCGAAAGGCCGAACGACTCGCGGCCGATGACCTCTCGGACGTCGCCCGAAAATCGGCGCAGCAGACTTCCGCCGAGCGGCGCCGCTCCCTCGACGAGCAGATCGCGAATGTCGTGGCTGTTCTCAGCAACTGGGAAGACGCGCTCTACGAGTGGCACGAACCAAAAGACCGCGTCCGGACCAGCTTCGAACGGAGCTTCCTTCTGACCGCAGCCGTCCTGCGCGGCGACCCGGTGGGCCATGTATACGCCAAGGCAGCGGAGTTGACCGACACGCTCGACAAACGCGACACCCCTGTCGCCGTCCACGGTCAACAGTCCCCGGGCGTGATCGCCATGACCAAGGCCATCAAGGCGTGCCGCGAGGAGGACGGAACCCTCCGTTTCGACCGCCCGCACTGGGATGACGCCGCGATTGAGTACTTCTGGAACGACCGTCCGCTGGCCCGTACCTCCTTCTTGAAGTGGCTCGCCCAGGTCCCGGTCGACGACACAGGAACGAACAAGGAAGCCCTGGAGACCATCACCAAGGACGCCCGCCGCGCCTTGGCCGGCCGCATCGGTGAGTTCGCGCTGCGCTGGGCCGTACGCCATCGCAGACAAGAACCGTTAGAGGCCATCGTCACGGCGTGGTACGTCCACGGCACTGATAAAGAACTGTGGCCCTTGGCTGTGAAGTTGCTCGATAACGCGGCGATCCACGCAGCCAGCGCTCCTTATGTGCACTCCCTACTGCTGTCCTGGGCCAAGCGCAAGGATCCCTCCCTCCAGCAGGCCGTCGTCGAGGTCTGCACCGGACAGTTCGGGCGACGTCACACCGGGAAGGCACTACGCCGCCTAAAGCGCGTGGCCAACAGTGGGCTGCCAGAGGTCGTAGACAGTCTGCGCGAAGCGATCCAGGTGCTGTGGGCGGACGCCTCCGTCCGGAAGACGCTCTTCGGGTACGTCGTCGACTGGTGTGGTGACGAGAAGATCCGGGACACCGTTGGCCACCGTACGTTCACGGCTCTCGCCGCGTCGTCTGCGCCAGAAGCCGACCGAGTACCGCTGGTGCTCCACAGCGACACCACGCCGGGCGCTGACGAAGAGGAAGACTTCCGCCCTCCAGTCGCCGGCCTTGTCACCGGGTGGCGCACTCTCCTGCGTCAGGCGAACGGAGCAGCGGGGGATCGCGAACTCGACCGGGCCGTCTTCCTGTGGCTCGATGCGGCCCTCGAGCGGCCGCCTTTGCGACCGATCATCCTCGACACCCTTCGCCGGGCCGTGGCCGTCCGTGGTCCTGAAGGCCCGACCCTGCGCGAGGCCCTGCGCACCTGCTCACAAGTATGGGTCCAGAGCGAAGACCGCGCGTACTCGCCCGACCGGGCAAGCCTGAAGCTCGAACTCTCCTCCCTCCTCGATGCCGACCTCGCCAAGGTCCAGCAGCTCCTGCTGCAGGAACACCCCGGGGCAGACAAGTCAGAGGAGCCCGAAGCCGCATGAAGCGCCGCCCCGCCCCCGAAAGCGCCTCCCAGCCGGGCGGTGCCACCTGGGTCTCCACCTTCTCCGACCGACCGCGCAGCGCGGACCCGACGCTTCACTTCTGCGCACACGTCCGAGCAGCCTGGCGGCGCCGCGACGACACCGACGTCCCTGCGGCCCCTTACGCAGCCGGGCAACTCGTCAGGACCGTGATCGATGAGGCAGCCGCCGCTTGTGATGTCCTCCGCCCAGACGCTGCCGAGCAGGACATCGGCACCGCACTCGCGAAAGCCCTGCCTCTCGGCGGCGCGGGGGTGATCGTCGTGGACGCCACCGTAAGCATCGAGGTGGATGAAACAACCCGGAAGAGCGCGTTCGCCGCGGAGCGGCTACAGCAGAGCCACCGTCGCCAGGAAGAGCTGCTGCGCCGCGAACTTGAGCTGGATGAGTTGGCCCGTCGCCAGGCCAAAGCACGCGAGGAATTCCTCCAAGATCACATCCTCGCCAACCCCGCCGCCGCCCGGCTCTACACAGCTCTGGAAGGCTCAGCCGAGAACTGGCCCCGCCTGGGTGGACCACCAGCCGGTACGGATCTCGAAGATCTGGTCCGCACAGTCAGACAGTGGCAACCCGGACAGCAATGGGTCGTCGTCGCTCAGGTGATCCACGATTTCGTCAGCAAGTTGAGCCCCGAAGGCTGCAAGGAACTACTCGTCCTACTCGCAGGCACCGTCAAGGCATTCGGCGACGAGGACGCCGCCCGTGCCCTCACCGCCATTGCCGGCGAGTTCCAGTGAAGGTGATGCTCCTGCGGTGGCTTCTCGATCCGGTCACCAGCTTGCTGGCAGTGCGGCTCCACGCCCAGAATCATGGCCGTATGTCGTACGAGGCAGCCTGGCGACTGGCCCGCGTCACCCGGCACCCCGACGAGATGGGGTATCGCCTGCACGGTCATCTCCCGGAGGACCCCACGGAGGTGACCGAGCCACCATGACGACAGCTGGTGTTCCCTGGCCTTCCAACGGTGAACCTGAGTGCGAGGTGTTCGTCCCCCGTCACACCCTGGGCGGCGGTCTGCAAACTCGCGCCAGCAATCGTTGCCAAGACGCACCCGAGACGCAACGACCCTCCACCCATGGGAGAAATCTGGGAGATGATCTTCCCCCGGAGGCCAACCGAGACTCCGCCGCACCACCTCTAACCAATCCCTGAGCGGCGCGTTTACAAGATCTGCGGGTGCCGATCTTGCCCGAACCTCAGTCGGGGCAAAGAGGTCGCCGGTCAGCCATGTTCTAGCGCTCGGCGTAACGCAGGAACTGCCAGCCCAGAGCGGTGAGGGATACCGTCTGCATGATAGAAGCGGCCAAGAGCACCGGGTGAACTGCGCGCGAGCACCAGAATACGATCACGCAAGTCATCGGCAAAGCCAAGAATGTGAACAGATCGACAGCTATTTGTAATCGTTTACGGGTTCTGCGGTTCACGTCACCACGGTGATAGATCTCCCACCTGAAAATGACACCACTAGGCATACCATTGATCTCGGCCAGCCTTGGCCCCAGTTGGTCGCGAATGTAGCCACCGATCGCTGATATCTTTTCGTCGTTTACCAGGTAAGTCCACCCTAGGACTAGGCAGATAACGGGGACAGCGAGCAAGAGTTGAGCGTGCTTGTTCTGGACGGTGATCGCCAAAACCGCAGTCGAAGCAGCGAGCGTGAAGTAGAGCAGGTTGTCGCGAAACCCGATCCGGGCCTTCTGCTCCTCTTTGATGCGGTCATACTCTGCCAACAGCAGCCTGCTTTCGGTGACATCCTCCGCCTCGGCCACGGCATCCCCCATCCGAAAATTCGAGCGACAGCCCTACTTGAGTTCGACTCTCCCACTCCCGAACAACGTTGTCACACCGCAGCGTTAAGCTGTGACCACGTCCCAGGCGCATCGGTGCAGGACCTCACGATCGCTCGGGTAGGCAAGCCATTGTTCGCGAGGTGCTACGTGCGTTCGTCCAGCGGAAAGATCGTTGTCTTCACCGCGCTTCTCTTGGAGTACCGAGCTGTGCGGGCACAGGTGATGGACCCAGAGCGTATCGACCATGGGTCGGGAACGATCTTCGAGCGCTGCCGTATCCCGGGAACGAGCTGGGAGGTATACCTCGCTCGAGTCGGCCAGGGAAATCATGGCGCAGCCGTTCTGACTGAGCGCGCCATCCACATGATCGCCCCGGACGCCGTCTTCTTCACGGGCATCGCTGGCGGCATGAAGCACGACGTCGCGCTAGGCGATGTGATCGTTGCGACCCGAGTACTCGCCTATCAAGGTGGCAAGCAGGAAGAGTCTTTCAAGACGCGGCCCGAGACATGGAATGCATCGCACGGCTTGGAGCAAGCAGCCCACTTCGCCGTGCTGGATCCTGACTGGTCCCAATCTCTACTGCCTGCGGACCGAGAGACGCCCGAAGTCCACTTCAAACCAATCGCTGCCGGTGAGGTGGTGGTGAACGCCCCGAGCTCCGCTCTTCAAGATCTTCTGGATGTGCACTACAACGGCGTCGCAGCGATCGAGACGGAGGGAGCGGGCTTCGCCAGCGCCGCGTCCATGGCCGGTCAAGTTCCGGCACTGGTCATCCGAGGTATCAGCGATCGGGCCGACGGCAACAAGCAACACACGGATGACGGCGGCTTCCAGCTCATCGCCGCAGACAACGCCGCGGCTCTGACTATTGCCACCATCAAGGCGCTGCCCTCCCCAAGAGCAAGCGACGCCAAGCTGCCGAGTTCACGCTCGGACGCCGCAGACGCCTCTCCCATCGCGAACTCCCTCGTCGAAGAGCCTCTGTCGATCTCTTGGCGCAAAGACCTACTTCCACCACGGTCCAGCGAGAGCGCCACGATGGAAGTGCACCTACTCCCGGAGAGCGGCATGCGGTTGCCTGCTCGCCGGTTGAACCGGCTGCCGGATGAGCTCGTTTCCCTGGGCCGAGCAGAAGGGTTCTTTACAGCGACCGAAGAGGTATCCAGCATTTTCGAAACCAACTTTGCCGCTGCGTGCGTCCGCGATTCGCGGCAGGGGAGCTGCCGCGGTCTGGTCATTACTCGGTCTGGCCAGCGAAGCTGCTGGGAGTCACTCCCTCGATCAAGCAGCATGCTCATGCCGGTACTCGACCCAGAACACACACAGCAGCGTGTTGCTGAACTGCTGCAACTCCTACTGCGTCTCGATGATGTCCCGGGAACCCGCTTTGCCCCCGCGATGGCCCTCGATCCCGCCGATCTCGTGACCGTAATGAGCCTGGAAGCCGCCAGGACCTCCACCGGCGCGGTCCTGGCACGAAATGGACGCGGTGGCCCAGTGCACGTCCCGCCCGACGAGATCTGGGACGCCTCGAACATCAGCGACGCGGTACCGACCATCGCTGAGGAGCTCACCCTGCGGCTCATGTACCACTTCGCAAGCCCGCGCGACTCCCGGCAGTTCTGAGTCGGACTCCATCCCTGGCGGACGAGATCCAACCTGTCTGGCCGGTCCATTAACTTTGCGTAGCACCTGCCGGCACCTGGATCGGACTCCTGGCCAGCAGCGACCCGTGCTCCCCGGCAGCGAGGCTGGGGAGAACCTGGGGAGAATCAAGCCGCCCTGGGGAGTGCCTGGGGAGTATCGACCCTGCAAGTCGACGTCACGGTGAAAGGGCCGGAAACCCGCATCTCCGCAGGTCAACACGCCCCAGATCGCGATTCGTGCGGGTCAACGCCGCGAGGGCGACGTCTTCAAGAAGATCTCCTCGTGGGCCGCGATTCTCTTCGCACCCACGCTTGTCGGAACGATCTACGGCATGAACTTCGACAACATGCCGGAGCTGCACTGGGCGGGCGGGTATCCGTTCGCGGTGGTGCTGATGGCGGTGGTGTGCACGAGCCTGTACGTGGTCTTCAAGCGGAAGGACTGGCTCTAGCGGTCGATCGACCCCATTTACGCCGCGCCATTGGCTCGCTTCTGCGAGGGACCGGATGGGCATTCCTCCCGGTCCGGATGCTGGCCGGCAGGTCGGCATCCGGACCGTCGGGTCGGCTCAGCCCTTGGGCAGGGTGTAGGTCTTCGCCGCGGGGACCTCGTGGGCCGGTTCGACGTTCGCGAGGCCGCCGGGGGCCGTCTTCGCCGGCTTGTGAATGAAGGACTGGTACGTCGCCGGCTTGGCGCGGTCCGAGAAGTTCAGCGGCACGCCGAGCACCGTGAGCCTGGACTGCTTACGGTGGGCCGCCGCTATGCCCTCGCGGGTCAGGTCCTTCGCCTTGCAGGCCGCCTTCAGGTCCTCGCCCAGGACACTGATCGCGTTCCAGCCGCTGACGACGCCGGCGTCGAGCAGGTCCTTCGGGTACTTCGCCTTGTAGTCGTCGGCGAGCTTCTTCATCGCCGGGTCGTCGTCGCTGAACGCCGGGGCCGGGCTCACCACCTGCAGCATCTTCTCCAGGGCGGGGCCGACCGGGGTAGCCAGCAGCTGCGGGGCGAAGCCCGGCGAGCTGGTGAGGACCGGGACGGCGAAGCCCGCGGCGGCCGCGGTGCCGACCAGGGCGGCCGTCTGGCGCGGGCCGGCGCTGATCAGGATCGCCTTGACGCCGGCCTGCTTGAGGGCGGTGACCTGGGCGGTCAGGTCCTGGTCGGTGGGCTTGATCTTCTGCCCGACGATGGTCAGCTTCTGGTTCTCGGCCGCGTACGCGGCTCCGGCGAGCGCGTTCTCGCCGTACTCGCCCTCGAAGTAGACGTGGCCGATCTTGTCGCCCGCCTTCAGCTTGGCCGTGCGGACCACGAAGTCGACGCCGTTGATCATGTCGACGTCGTAGGTGGAGCCGACCACCTGGACGTACTCGCGGCCCAGCAGGGTGGAGGCCCAGGCCATCGGGAACGTGAGCAGGTGCTTGGACTCCAGCTCCTGCTGGAGCGAGGACACCACGGGAGAGCCGACCATCTGGGACACGGCGGCCACGCTCGGCTCGGTCTCGGTGAACGCGGACACGGCCTTCTGCACGTCGTAGCCGTGGTCCTTGACCGTGATCTCGACAGTCCGGCCGCAGACGCCGCCGGAGGCGTTGAGCTGGTCGGCGTACAGCTGCTGGGCGTTGACGATGCTCTTGCCGAGAGAGGCGTACGGGCCGGTGAGGTCGGTCAGCGCGCCCAGGGTGATGGTCTTCTCCGTCACTCCGGGGCCGGTCTTGACGCCGTCGCTGCCGGCGCTGTTCGCGTCGGTTCCGCTCTTGGTGCTGCAGGCCGTGGCGCTCAGGGCGAGTGCGGCGACGACGGCTGCGGCCGGGGCAAGTCGGGTGTGTCTCACGGGGTGTGCTCCTTCGGGGCGGTGCGGGTGCGGAGAGGGAAACGCCGGGTGCGGGGGAAGTCGTCGCCCTTGCGGCGCGGCCGTCTCTGGGCCAGTCCGGCCAGGCCGCCGGGGGCGAAGATCAGGACGAGGACGATCGCGGCGCCGTAGAGGTAGCGGGCCGCGTCGCCCGGGGACACGCCCGATCCCGTAGTGCCGGGAGCGGTGAGCAGGGGCAGGTCGTCGGCGTACTTGGTCAGCAGGTGCGGGATCAGGGCGACGAAGACCGCGCCGCAGGCCGCGCCGCCGACCGAGCCGAGGCCGCCGATGACGATCATCGCGAGGTAGTCGACGGACAGCAGGAGCCCGAAGTGGTCGGGGACGACGCGCTTGAACACCAGGGCCAGCAGGGCGCCCGCGGCGCCCGCGTACATCGAGGAGACGATGAACGCCGAGGCGCGGTAGCGGGTGAGATGGACTCCCATGACGGCCGCGGCGACCTCGCTGTCGCGTACGGCGCCGAGTGCGCGGCCGGGGCGCCCGCGCAGGAGGTTGTGCGCGGCGAGCCAGGCCACGGCGACCAGGGCCAGGCCGACGTACCACAGGCGCTCCAGCCCGCCGAAGGGGACGCCGACGACGGTGAGACCGTCGGGTGAGGTGTCGGTGAAGGAGAAGCCGAGGATGTCCAGCGGCGGTACGGAGCGGCCGTTGAACCCGCCGGTGACATGCGGGGCGTTGAGCATCATGTGGTGGCCCAGGAAGACCAGGGCGAGGGTCGCGATGCCCAGGTACATGCCGCGCAGCCGGCCGGAGATGGGGCTGAACAGGCCGCCCGCCGCACCGGCGAGGACGATGGCCAGCACGAAGGCGAGCACGGGCGGGAGCCCGAGGCCGTACAGGCTGCCGGCGCCGGCGCCGGACGGCTCGGACGCCAGCCACACATAGCCGTACGCGCCGACGGCGAGGAAGAAGGCGTGGCCGAGGGAGAGTTGTCCGGTCGTCCCGGAGAGCAGGTTCAATCCGATGGCGCCGATGACGGCGGCCATGGCGAACAGGCCCGTCTGGAGCCAGAACGAGGTGACGTAGAAGGGCAGGGCCAGCAGGACCAGCACGCCTGCGGCGAGGGTGGCCGCACGCCGTCCGCGCGGGGAGACCTTGCCGGACCGCCTGCCCGGGGCGGAAGGGGAGTCGGGGGGAGCGACGGCGGGGGCCGTCACGGCGTCCGCGGTGTCGGCGGCGCCGGCGGTGGCGCGGGAGTCAGACACGGGTCGGCTCCTTCGATCCGAAGAGACCGGTGGGCCTGACCAGGAGCACGAGCACCATCACGAGGTAGGGGGCCACATCGGAGAATCCGGCGCCCAGGACGCTCAGTTCGTTCTGATAACCGGCGGCCATCGCCGCCGTGAGGCCGATCACCAGGCTTCCGACGAGCGCGCCGACGGCCGAGTCCATGCCGCCGAGGATCGCCGCGGGGAAGGCGCTCAGGGCGATCTGACTGGTCGTACGGTCGAGTCCCGGTGCGGGGAAGGCGGCGAGGAACACGGCGGCGACGGCGGCCAGCGCCCCGGCGACGCACCAGGCGATGAGGCGTACGCGGTCCAGCCGTATCCCCATCAGCGCCGCGGCTTCCGGGTCGGCGGCCGCGGACCGCATGGACAGGCCCCAGCGGGACCAGCGGAAGGCGGCGAAGAAGGCGCCGATGACGACGACCGCGACGACGATGCTCGCCATCCGCGCGTCGGCGACGGTGATGCGGCCGAGCCGGGTCACATCGGCGCCCCAGGGGTCGCCCATGGTGAGGTAGTCGGCGCCGACCTGCCGGTTGAGCTCGGTGCTGAGCAGGACGTCCACGCCGATGGTGAGGATCGTCAGCGTGTGGATCTCCGCGCCGCGCAGGCCGCGGGCGGCCAGGAGCTGCACCAGGCCGGCCAGTGCTGCGGCGAGCGCGGCGCCGACGAGGACGGCGGGGACGAAGCCGATGGCGTCGTGGAGGCGGGCCGTGACATAGCCGCCGAAGAGCAGCAGGGAGCCGTGCGCGAAGTTCATGACGCCGGACGCCTTGAAGATCACGACGAAGCCCAGGGCTATCAGCGCGTAGACGGAGCCGAGCGCGAGTCCGTTGAGGACGGTTTCGGCGAGCTTGATCATGATTCTTCCTCCGAGTCGCACTCGGTGTCCTTGGCGGGGTCCGAGGCGGCGGCCGTGGCGGGTTCCGGGTCCGGCTCGATGTCCGGCTCGGTCTTCTCCACCGGCTCGGGCGCCGGGCCGGCTTCTGGCTCGGGTGCCGGGCCGGGCTCTGGCTCGGGCGCCGGGCCGGGCTCTGGACCCGGCTCGGTCTCCTGCACCGGGGTGCCGAGATACGCGCTGATGACCGCCGGGTCGTTCTGGATGCGCTCGGGCGGTCCGTCCGCGATGAGCCGGCCGAAGTCGAGCACCGTCACCGAGTCGGCGATCCGCATGATCAGGCCCATGTCGTGCTCGACGATGAGGATCGAGATCTTCAGGGCGTCACGAACCCGGGCGATCGTCTCGGCCACCGCCGAGCGCTCGGTCGGGTGCATGCCGGCGACGGGCTCGTCGAGCAGCAGCAACCGCGGCTCCATACACAGCGCGCGCGCCATCTCCACCCGCTTGCGGTCGCCGTACGCAAGCCCGGCGACCGGCTTGTCGAACGCGGGGCCGAGACCCAGGAAGTCGGCGATCTCGGCCGCCCGCTCACGGTGGCGGCGCTGCTCGCGCACCGTGTACGGCAGTCGCAGCGCGCTCGCCGTGAAGCCCGCCCGGGTCAGCCGGTGGCGGCCGAGCATGAGGTTGTCGGCGACGGTCCCGTGGGTGAGCACGATGTTCTGGAAGGTGCGGGCGACGCCGAGCTGCGCGATGCGGTGGGGTGCGAGGCGGGTGAGGTCCTTGCCCGCGTACCGGACGCTTCCGGCGGTGGCTCCGTAGACCCCGGAGACGACGTTGAAGCAGGTGGACTTGCCCGCGCCGTTGGGGCCGATGAGGGCGTGGATCGTGCCAGGCAGGACCGTGAAGGACAGGTCGTCGAGGGCGACCAGGCCGGAGAAGCGCACGGTCAGGTTCTCGACCGTGAGGGCCGGGACCGGGTCGGGCCCCGTGTCCGGTCCGGGGGCCGTGGCGACCTCGGGGGTGGCGGCCGTCGCGTCGATGCTCATCCACTCCACCTGCCAAGCTCGGTCAGTCCCGGTCCGGTCACGGGCGGAGTGCTCGCGGACGTCGCGTACTGCGCGTCGGCGCCGGGCGCGCCGCAGCCGGTCTCGTGGCTCTCGCCCAGATACAGCCGCCGCACCTCGTCCGCCGCGGCGAGATCGGCCGAGGCCCCCTCCAGCCGCACCTGGCCCACGTCCAGCACCGACGCGCGGTCGGACAGTTCCAGCGCCATGGCGGCGTTCTGCTCGACGAGCAGGATCGATGTCCCCTGGGCGTTGATCTCGCGGATGATCTCCGCGATGCGCCGGACCATCAGCGGCGCGAGGCCCAGCGAGGGCTCGTCGAGGAGGAGCAGGCGCGGCCCGGCCATCAGCGCGCGGCCCATCGCGAGCATCTGCTGCTCTCCGCCGGACATCAGCCCGGCGGCCTGCCGCCGACGTTCGGCCAGTACCGGGAACTGCGTGAAGACACGCTCGCGGGCGGCTCGCAGCTCGACGCGCGAGCGGCGTGCCGACCCGAGGAACCCGGCCCTGAGGTTGTCCTCCACGGACAGGGCGCCGAAGATCCGCCGGCCCTCGGGCACCTGCACCACCCCGGCGGCGACGGACCGCGCGGCGTCGCCGCTCAGCCGTATGCCGTCGAAGTGCACGGCTCCGCAGTCGACCGTGCCTCGGTGCAGCGCGAGGGTCCCGGAGACGGCCCGGAGCAGTGTGGACTTGCCCGCGCCGTTGGAGCCGAGCACGGCGACGATCCGGCCCTGCGGGACGGTCAGCGACACCCCGTGGAGCGCCTGCACGGACCGTCCGTAGCTGACGTGCAGATCGCTGACCCGGAGGGTCCCGGCCTCGGTCTCTGGTGGGCTCATCAGGGTGTTCTCCTTGCTCCTCGGCGAGCGGGCGCCGGACTGGAGCGCTACGGGAACACGGCGGGGGCAGGGCGTCCATGGACTGGGAACGAGCCGCTGTCGGCTCCCAGTCGGGGCGCGCCCCGCTTGTGAGGGGGCACAATCCGTACCTCCGGCTGTGCGTGGATCATCACGATTTGGCGGAGGTCTCGCCCCAGGGGGTGACCGACTGCTTAGCATGTGGATTCCTTGAAGGGTGCGCCGCCGCCACACGCCGATCGACGACCGGTGGAGCACCCGCACCTGCGAACCGCGCAGCACAAGGCATGGCGACCCGCCGTGGTGTCCTTGCACGCCCCGTCCATCCGGAGGGCCCATGCACACCAGTTCCGTCCGTGGCGCGGTCCGCCCCCGCGTCACCACCGCCTCCACCGTCGGTCCGCTGCCCCAAGCCGCCGATCCCTCGCCGCTCCAGCTGCTCGACCGCGCCTGCCGGCGTCTTCTTGGGCGGGGCGCCTCCTTCACCGACTCCGTGGTGCACCAGATCCGCACCGAAGTGCCGTACTACGCCGACCCGGTGCTCTCGCCGCCCGACCTCAAGCAGTCCGTGGACACCGGCATCGGCTTCGCGCTGGAGGCCGCCCACGACCCGGGCCGCATCGTCGACATCGAGCGCTACACCCGTGAGCTCGGCATACGCCGTGCCGAGGAAGGCCGCCCCCTCGACGAGGTGATGCACGCCTTCCGGGTCGCCGGCTCGGAGGTCTGGTGCGGGATCATCGGCGTCGTGGAGCGGGACGGGCTCGGCGACCAGCGTCACCTCGTGCACGTGGCGGAGCTGGTGTGGAAGATGAACGACCGCGACGCCGTGCTGGTCGCCGACGCCTACCGGCAGGTCGCCACGGGCGTGGCCAGCCGGCACAACGAGCGGGTGCGCCTGATCCTCGCCGCCGTCCTGGAGAGCCGTAACGACCCGGCGTTCATCCAGGACGCCGCGTCGATCCTCGACCTGCCGCCCGACGGACGCTTCGCGGTGGCGGAGCTGCGCGCCACGCCGCCCTTCGGCCGTGCACCCGACGCCGTTCCGGAGATCAGCGGCATGCGCGTCCTGCGCCACGTCGGCGCACAGCGCGATGTGCTCGTCGCCCACCTCGGCGACCGCCCACTCGACGCGCTCGCCTCCGCCCTCGTCGCCGGACCCGGCATGCGCATCGGCATCAGCCCCGTCGTCCACGGCCTGGAGAACCTGCCCCGGGCGCGGGACATGGCCGGACTCGCCCTGCGCACCTGCCGCGCGGACGGGGAGGTCGCCCGGCTCGACGCCCGTCTACCCGACGGTCTGCTGGTCTCACGGCCCGACCTGTCCGCCGAGCTGGCCCTGCGGGTGCTCCGGCCGCTGTACGACCTGGAGCCCGCCGACCGCGAAACGCTGATCGATACGCTCGGAGTGTGGATCGAGAAGGGCGGCTCCGCGGTCCAGGCGGCCCGGCACATGCTGTGCCACCGCAACACGGTGCTGAACCGGCTGCGCCGCTTCGAGCAGATCACAGGTCTCGAACTGTCCCGCCCCCGCGATCTCGTACGGCTCACGCTCGCCTTCGACACGCTCCAGCTGCTCGGGCCGACGACCGTCCTCGGCTCCGGGGACGCCTGGGACTCCGACCCGGACAGCTGAAGCCGCACGGCGGTACGCCCGTCTGGCACGCGTAGTCCGCACGGGGGTGCGGCCGCCTGGCACGCGTACGGCTTCACGGCGGTGGGCGACTCCCGGCACGCGTACGGCCGCACGGCGGTACGCCCTCCCGGCACGCGTATGACCCTGGCCGGAATCCTTACCGCGGGTGGCCGAATGGGCATCAGCACAGTCGCACCCCTACGGCGTTGGGAGCGGACAACGGGGCGCCCGAAGCGCATGGACTGACCGGTCGGTACGTGCTCTGGTGAGCCCTCATCAGGGGCAATGCCGTCAGGGGCAGTGCCCTCGCCAGGCATCGCCCGAGCGAAGCGATGCGCGCATCCCTGCCCGCCAGGAGAGCTCCATGGCCCATCAGCACGCCCATCCGCACACCCCCCGGTTCCATCAAAGACCCCGGCCCCACCGGCCGGGCAGATCCTTCGTGCTCGTCAACGGACTGACCTTCGTGGTCCATCTCCTGCTTGCCTGCGCCGCAGAGGACCTGCTGGCCACCCGTGTCGCCGGACAGATCAACCTCGGCGTCGTCGCCCTTCTCGCGCAGGGCTCGCTCCTGTTGTGGACGGCGGCGCGCTACGACCGCGCCGCGCACGAGGAGGCCGCGCACGAGCCGGCGGAGGAGCGCTGATGCTTCCTCAGATCCTGCTCGCCGCAGGCGATCCCGGCGCCCTCGATCTGGACACGGACACCCGCTCCTGGGTTCTCGTCGGCTTCCTCGCCTTCATCGTCCCGATCCTGCTCATCTGTGTGCTCAACGGCCCCGAGCGGGACCGGGTCAACGACTTCTACACGGCGGGCCGCAGGCTGCGGCCCCTCCAGGGCGCCCTCGTCCTCACCGGCGTCTACCTCTCCGCCGCGACCGTGCTCGGCACTACGGGAACCGTCGCGGTCTTCGGCTTCGACGGCCTGTTCATCGCCCTGTGCACCGTGCTGTCGCTCGGCGTCCTGCTCCTGCTGTCCGGCCCGCTGCGGGAACGCGGCAGCTATACCCTCGGCGACACGTTCGCCCTGCGGGCCCCGGGGCCCTCGGTCAGGATCGCGGTCGCCGTCGTCACGCTGAGCGCGTGCGTCCCGTATCTGATCGTCCAGCTCTCCGGCGCGGGCAGGACCACCGCCATGCTGCTCGGCCTGTCCGGTCCCGGCGCCGAGCAGACTGCCATCGTCATGATCGGCGCCCTCGTCGTCTGCGCCACGGCCTTCGGCGGGATGCGCGGCATGATCGCGATCCAGGTGATCAAGACGGTGATCCTGCTCGCCATGGCCGTGGCCGTGGCGGCGGTGCTGCTCCACCGCTTCCACTGGAGCCCCGACTCCCTCATCGAGGCCGCCGGGCGGGGCAGCGGCCGTCCCGAGGGCTATATGCGTCCAGGCCTGCGCTTCGCCGCCGGCAGCCCGGTCGAGGGGACCCTCGACTTCATGGGTCTGATGATCACCGTGGTGCTGGGCGTCGCGTGCATGCCCCACGTCGCCACCCAGCTCAACACCGCGCCCGACGCCGCCGCGGCACGCCGTACGGTCCGCCACACCATCGCCATCGTCGGCGCCGTCTGTCTGCTCACCACCGTGCTGGGCTTCGGGGCCGCGGCGCTGATCGGCGCCCCGAGGATCCTCGCCGCCGACCCCGGGGCCACCAGCAGCCTGCTGATGCTCACCGGCGAACTGGCGGGCGGCTCGTCGGCGCAGGCGGGCGAGGCATGGCTCGTCGTGCTGGTCTCCTGCGCGGTGTTCCTCACCACGCTGGCGGTCGTCGCGAGCGTGACGCTGGCGGCCGCAGGCTCGGTCGCCCACGACCTCGTCACCAACGTCGTACGCCGCGGGCGCACGACCGAGGGCCGGGAGGTGGCCGCGGCCCGTCTCGCGTCCGCCTTGGTCGGGGTGCTGAGCATCTGCCTCGCGGTGTGGGTGCAGGGCTGGAACATGGGCTTCCTGTCCACGATCTCCCTGGCGGTGGCGAGCTCCTGCCTGCTCCCGGCGCTGGTGTACTCGCTGTTCTGGCGCGGATTCACGCGCAGGGGGCTGCTGTGGACGCTGTACGGAGGTCTCGGCTGCACGCTCGGACTCCAGGTCGTGAGCCCCGTCTTCTCCGGCAGCCCGGTGGCGCTGTTCCCCGAGTGGGACATCGCCTGGTTCCCGCTGCAGACGGTCGCCCTGGTGTCGCTGCCCGTCGCGTTCCTGCTCGGCTGGCTGGGGAGCGTCACGGGACAGCGGCGTGCGGCCGCGTTGCCGGAGCAGCCCGTCAGGGCCTGACGCGTGGATGCGGCGGCTGGTGGAGCGGGGACCGGGACCCGCACCGGCCGTCGGCGGCTGCCCGCCGGGGCCGGGCGGGCAGCTGGTCGGTCAGCCGCGCATCCGTACGGCGAGCGCGGCGACCCAGGCGCCGGGGGTGAACGGCGCCGGGGGCTCGACCTCCGCGCCGAGCGTCACCAGCGCCAGGGCCAGGCCGTCCTCGTCGAGTCCGAGGGCGAGGAGGTCGTGCAGCTCCCCCGTCAGCTGGGCGACGAGCCCGGTGTCGGTGCCCTCCAGGTAGTCGGCGAGCGCGGCCTCGTGGTCGCCGAACTCGTCCGGCATGTCCTGCGAGAACCAGCCGCCGAGCAGCTGCGCCAGCTCGGGGAAGCGGGCCCGCCACTCCCATGGCGTCATGGGCGGGGCAGGCGGCGGCGCCTGGCCGTTCGCCAGGCTCTCGTCGAGCCGGTCGGCGAGGCCCGTGAGCCAGCCCCGGATCTCCTCGGGCGGCACCGCCACGTCGGCCAGCCGGTAGTACTCGCCGAGACGCAACCGCAGCCGCCCCGGCGGATTGTCGGCGTAGACGCGTAGCTGCTCGGCCGCGACGGCGATCGCCCAGGGCCGGGTGCGCCAGGTCTGCCGCAGATAGCCGGCCACCGCCTCGGGGGCGTGCGGACCGAGGCCCAGGTGGGCGCGGACGACCTGGTCGAGCTCGCCGTACTTGCGGTCGTGCTCGGCGGGGTTCAGGGACACGGATGCCTCTACAGGTCGACGGGCAGGGAGGAGTGCACGGTGAACGGGTACGCGCCGGGCTCGCCGGACCCGGTCCGCAGGAGCACGACCCGGGCGGCGCGCACCGGGATCGGCTCCTGGCCGGCCAGCGCCATCCCGGTGGTGAGCAGCGTGCCCACCGGATCGTGCCGCGAGGGCCAGTCGGCCTCGATCACGAGCCGCTGCCGGGTGGACTGGGCGAGCCAGCGGTGGATGACCTGCTCGTTCAGCGCGATCACCTGCTGGGTGGCCCACTGGGCGGTCTCCCGGTCCGGGTAGGTCGCGGCGCGGTCGGCGCGGGCGGGGACGGGTGATTCGGAGGGGGCGGGAGGGGTCGTCATGTCAGGCCCCGCCCCAGCCGCGCAGGGTGGCCCGCTGGGCGGCGGAGTAGTTGGCGTGCCCGGTGGTGACGATGGCGTGCAGCCAGTTCTGCGCGGCCTGCAGGTCCTCCATCTGCCGGTCCCAGCGGTCGAGTTCGTCCACGAAGGCCTCGCGGGCCTCGCCCTTCCAGGCGAGGACGAGCGGCTCCGTGCGGTCGTACAGCGCGCTCAGGCTCTCGTTGAGCTTCTTCACGATGTCCTCGAGGTCGCCGGCGATCTCCCGCAGCGCGACCAGGTCGACGGCGATCGGGCCGAAGTCGTCCACGTTTCCCCCTGTCTTACAGACGTTCAGATACACGTTCAGATGCACGTTCAGGTGCACGTTCAGATGTCGTTGATCCTGCTGGTCGGCGCCGCTGCGCCTGCGGGGCCCGCGCCACCCGGATCCTCGCCGGACAGTCCGCGTACCTCGGCGTCGACGTCGACCCTGTTCATCTCGGCCCTGAGCCGCCGCAGGGTGTCCAGCTCCTGGCGCGTGAACCCGTCCCGGCTCATCCTCATCGCCTGCGCCAGGACCCCCAGGATCTCCCGGACCCGTACGGCGTCGGCCCCGGCCTCCCGGTGCAGCTTCCGGTACGCCGTCGCCGCCTCGCTGCGCCACCGCGCCTCGGCCCGGTCGACGATCGCGTCCATCCGGCGCACCTGCCCGTCGATGTACGTCCGCATGGCGTCCAAGTCGTCCGCGAGACGCGTCAGGTCCTCGTCCGTCACATCGAGATTCGGCTTGTCGGGCATGGCGGAGGCTCCTTTCAGGGCGATGGGGTGAAGGGGTGGTGGGGTGGTGGGGTGGAGGGTCAGTGCTGCTCGGCGAAGTGGGCGTGGACGGCGTCGAGGAGCAGGCGCAGCCGTGCGCTCGTCACCGACGGCATGACGGGCGCGAAGGCCGCGTCGAGCTCGGCGGGCGAACGGAACATGTAGAGGACGCGCTGGAGCTGGCCGGCGAGATCGGCGATTCTGCCGTGGCAGTCGGGGTGGTCCATGGCGACCAGCTCCCGTGCCTCCGCCTCCGGGTCTCTGTCGTACTCACCGGTGGGCAGCTGTGACGCGAACTCGTTGACGACGTCGAAGCGGGCGAGTGCCTCCCACTGCGAGAGCGGCAGTTCGTCGTAGCCCGGGCAGTCGCCGAACCAGGGGTCGCGGACGAGTTCCGCCAGGGAACGCAGGAAGGCGTCGACGGGTTCGTCGCCGGCCGCCCGGGCGAGCCGGTCACGGAAAGCGGCCGGTCTGGCGCTGAACCGCTCCGTGCCGTACTCGTCCGCCAGCCCCTCGACGAGCGAGGCCACCGCGTCGAAGGGCATGACCCAGGCGATCGCGTGCGAGTCCTGCATCAGCCGCGAGAAGCGCTGGAGTTCATCCTCCAACGGAGCGGCCCCCGGGTTCCGCGAGGCTACGGCGAGGTCGACGAGGCGGGCTAGCACCCCGCTGGTGAGGACGGCGTCAATCGGTTCGGTCACCTGACGCATGCTAAGGGGCCTTCGGATAGGCGGTCAGCACGTAGAAGGACTTCGACTCGGGCGAGTAGGCGAGGACCACGTGCACCGTGTGCACGTTCTTGGCCTGGGCCGAGTAGCCTGACGCGGCGAAGTCTGCCTGGCTCACCGAGGTCCCGACGGCCACCTGCTGCCCGTTCGCGTCCGTGACCGGGAAGTCCCAGGCCTTGACGGATCCGGGCTTGAAGGTGCCGTCCGCGACCTTCCGCTCCTGGTTGCGCATCCAGGTTTCCAGCTCGTTCGTCTTCGCCGGGTCGTTCACCGCGGCCTGCACATACTTCTCAGCGGACGGAAGGTCGCGGAACGTCGACGCGTCGGCGCCGCCCTGGTCGCGCAGCCGGTGCGTCAGCTGCTCCGGGGTGAGTCCGATGTGCTTGTCGATCGTGTGGGCCTCCTTCCCGGGCCTCAGTGCCTCAGGAGGCGGGGGCTGGAAGTCGTTGCGCTCCCATTCCATCGAGGCGAGGTCGATGCCGAACCTGCTGTTCGGGTCCCGCGACTGCTCGTTGAGCGGGACGATCGACCGGTCGAACTCGAAGAGCGAGCGCGACCCGAACGCCTCCGCCCTCGCTGACTGCGACTGGAAGGTCGGCACGGCGCGCGAGGCCTCACGCAGCGGCTCGAGCAGGCCCTTCACTTTCGTAATCTGGGCCCGCAGCTCGGTCTCGTAGGTGTCGACGGCCCGGTTGACGGCGTCCCTGTCGATGCTGGCGAGCACTGCGGGGCCCAGGCCCTTCCACAGCTTCTTGAGGCGCTGGAAGAAGTTTCCGACGAAATCCTTGAGGTCGGTGGCCTGGAGAATCGCAAAGGCGTCCTTGAAGGCCTTGTGCAGGATCTCGCGCAGCTCGGTGCGGACCTTCTGCGCGGCCTCCGCGTACGAGCGGAGGGCCTGGGCCAGGATCTGGGCCGTGGTGCTGAGGACAGCGAAGACCGGGCGGCTCGTGCCCGCGCCGGTCGGCGGCTTGTGCCCCCACTCGTAGCCGGCCGTGTTCTTGCCCCAGGCCGTCGTGCCCCACACCGACGACACGAACTGCAGCATCGCCCCCTGCCAGTCCCCGTTGGCGTTGTCCGTGATGGCGTCGATGGTGCCGGCGAGCTGTTCCTGGATGATGCCGATGCCCGTCTGGTACGGCAGCCACGCCTGCGAGAGCTCGTTGACCTTGAGGTAGTCCGGGGGCGGCAGGATCTCCAGCGCGCGACCGGCGCCCAGCGCCTCCTGGATCACGCTGCGCATCAGGGAGCCGGGGATGTCGCCGTCGTCGAAGATGTCGGCGAACTCGTCGACGGCGTTGCCGTCGCGGACGCCGAACGGCGGCGGGGCCGTGTACGCCGGCGGGGCGTTGATGACCTGCGGCGGCGGCTGTGAGAGGAAGGGTGGACTGAGCGGGTGGGTGGCCGCGTCCGCCTGCCGGAAGTTGTTGGCCGTGGTGGTGAAGCCGACCGCCGCACCGCCGATGGCGACCACGGCCTTGCCGTGCGCCTCCATGAGCAGGGCGACGACCGCGGCGTACTGGGTGGCGAACTCGGCTGTGACGGTGCCGGATCCGCCGACCTTGGAGTAGCCGGCGTGAATGTCGAGGAACTGCACGAGCGCCCTGTGGAACGACCCCTGCTCGACGGCGAGGGCGTTCGCCACCTGGTACAGATGGAGGGGCTGGACGTCGAAGCCGCCGGGGCCCGTCCACGGATTGGTCACCGGGGGCGCGGGCGTCGGAGGCGCCTGGGGCGGCGGACCGGAGCCCGGCAGGGTCGGCGGCGCGTTCGGGCTCGGCGACGGCGTCGGCTGGGGGCTGGGCGTGCCCGAAGGCTGCGTCGTGCCGGGTGTCGGCGTCGTGCCAGGCGTCGGCGTGGTGGTGGGTGTCGGTGTCGTGGTGGGCTGCGGGCTCGGGCTGGGACTCGGCGACGCCGTGCCGGTCGGGCTCGGGGTGGGGGTCGGCGTACTCATCGACGCGTACCGCCCGTTTCACACGCCGCACAGGAGTGCGAGTACGTACCTGTGTTTCGTTCCTGTCCCATGAGTCCCCCCGACTCCACCAGACTGCGAAGTTAGCAGGGTAACCCGTCAAATCACCTGATTGACAAAGGGGTTAGCCAAAAGTGCAGCATGCACGTCATCGGCCCCGCCGACCTCGCCGGGATACTGCGGCCGTCCCGGTCCGACGAGTGAGCGACGACCGGAGCGCCGGGGTGCACCGAGGGCGACGGGTGCCGGGGTGTACGACTGGGCCACGCCCACCATCGGCGGGGCCCGGCGGGCGGTCGCCGTCGTGGCCGCCAACAGCCCACCGGCAAACGCGAATTCCCGGCTCGTGCGGCTTCACCGCGCGGGGCCCGCGTGCGCTCGTTGTGCGCGGGAGAGTGCGCCCGCGCGCGACCGGCGCACTGAATACGCTCTGTGCGCTCCCGTGCTCCCTGGGTTGCGAATAGCCGCCGGGCGGCGGGGCACCGGGTTCTAGGTGACGAGAAGTGTGCGGTGCAATGGGGCTCCGCGCACGGACAACTGGAGGCGACGGCGTTGATACGGGTACTGCTCGTGCACGACACCAGCTTGATGCGGTCGGCGCTGACCGCCCTGCTGGGGAAGGAGGGCGACCTCGAGGTCATTCCCTCCTCCTGGCGCGCGGCCGCCGTGCAGGCACAGTCACTGCGGCCCCACGTATGCGTCGTGGACATCGACTGCCCCGGCTCGGCCATGCTCGGCGCGGTGGCGGCTGGACTCGCCCGGCGCATCACCGAGTTGGGCGCCGCCCTGCTGGTTCTGGCGACAGACTCCCGGCCCGGGCTGCTGCGGCGCGCCTTCGACGCCGGCGCACTCGGGTACGTCAGCAAGGACGGCGGCCCGCAGCGATTACTCGACGGCATACGCAGGGTCGCCGCGGGCGAGCGTTTCGTCGACGAAACGCTCGCTTTCGGCTTTCTCCGGGCCGCCCAAGTGCCGCTCACACCACGCGAGCTGAGCGTGCTGGGGATGGCCGCCGAGGGCTCGACGATCGCCGAGATCGCGCGCAGTCTGCATCTGTCCGGGGGAACCGTCCGCAACTACATGTCCGCGATCACCCGCAAGACAGGGGCCCGCAACCGGGTGGACGCGATACGGATCTCGCAGCACGCCGGCTGGGTCTGAGCACCACGGCGCCCGTACGGGCGGGCGGGCCCACGTTGACTACTGCGGCATCCGCGTCGGCGGCTTCCTCGGCGCGGGATGGCAGACCCCGCTCGCTCAGGCGCCCGTGTCCTCCCAGTGCCCCACGAGGTCCCGGTACAGGTCCGAACGGGCCAGCAGTTCCTCGTGGGAGCCGGACTCGGCGTGGACGCCGTCCAGGACCAGGACCCGCGAGGCCCGGCGCGCGGAGGTGAGGCGGTGGGCGATCACCATCAGGGTGCCGGGGCGTTCGGCGAAGGCGCGTTCGGCGCGGGCCTCGGCGGCCGGGTCCAGATGGCAGGTCGCCTCGTCCAGCAGCACCAGCCGCGCGGGCGAGAGATAGGCCCGGGTCAGCGCGACGAGCTGCCGCTCCCCCTGGGACAGGGTCCCCGGGTCGACGGGTGCGTCGAGGCAGCCGAGCCGGCTCACCACATGCCCGAGGCCGATCGCCTCCACAGCGCACTCCACGGCCGTGGACCCCGTGCCGTCGGGACACAGGTACAGCAGGTTCTCCCGCAGGCTGCCGCTGAACACATAGGCCTCCTGCGGGATCAGGGCCCGCGTGTACGCGGACGCGTACCGGTCGGGACGCCCCACCGGCGCCCCGTCGAGCCGTATGTCCCCGCTGTCCGGCCGGAGCAGCCCGGCCACCAGCGCGAACAGCGTGGACTTGCCGATGCCGCTGGGTCCCACCACGGCGAGGTGCTCACCCGGCTCCACGACGAGATCGAGTCCGTCCACGACCGGCCGGGCGCCCGGGCCGTACGCGAACGACACCGAACGCAGCTCCACGCGCGGAGCGTGGGCTGGGGCCGCCGCTCCGGCCGCGCCGGCCGCTCCAGCCGCCCCGGCCGATAGGGCCACCGGCG